>QEUY01000260.1 GCA_003577365.1 Chloroflexota bacterium
TGCCCGCGCTCTGGCGGCCCGCGTCGCCCGACCCTGCCGAGGCCGCCGCCGTGCTGGCGCTGGTGGAGCAAGGCGCGGCGACGCTGGCGGCGTGGGATGCTGCCGGGCAGCCCCAGTGGGACATGTGAAAAAGCGATCTGAAAAACGAGGACAGCTATGCAAACCAATCCGATCTTGGATCAACTGATCTGGCTTTCACACGAACTGGGCCGTGAGGAGCGCCAACTGGCGATCTTGGGCGAAGGCAATACCAGCGCCGCCTACGATGACGGCACCTTCTGGGTCAAGGCGTCGGGCAGCCAACTGGGCAACATCACCGCCCAGGGCTTTAGCCAGGTCCACACCGCGGCCATTATGGAGTTGATGGCGCGCGACCAGATGGACGACCAGGAGGTCGGCCAGGCCCTGATGGCCGCGCTCGTGGACCCGCAGGCCCGCCGCCCTTCGGTCGAGACCTTTCTGCACGCGCTTTGTCTGGCGGAGGCCGGCGCGGCCTGGGTGGCGCACACCCACGCCGTTTCGGTCAACCAGGTTTTGTGCAGCCGGTTGGGCGCCGAACCCTTCCTGCGCCACCTCTTCCCCGACGGCATTGTGGTCTGCGGTCGCCATCCTGCTGTCGTGCCCTATGTCGACCCCGGTTTTATGCTGGCGGTGGCGGTGCGCGCCGAACTGCGCCGCTACCAGGATGTCCACGGTCACGCGCCCAAGCTGCTGCTCATGGTCAACCATGGACTGGTGGCCCTGGGCCAGACCGCGCAGGAGGCGCTGAACATCACGCTCATGGCCGACAAATGGGCCAAGATCATTGTGGGTGCGTATACCTTGGGCGGGCCAAACTTCCTGCCCGACCAGCAGGCCGAACGGATTGACAACCGCCTCGACGAGCACTACCGGCGCCAACAGTTGCGGGGCGCGGCGCGCGCCCACTAAGAGGGCCAAGATGGACTCAAATCACCCAGACAGCGCATCCGCAGGCCAGACGCCCTCCAACGATGCGCTCTCCAGCGATGCGCGCCGTGAACTGATCATCGAGGAGCTGCGCCGCCAGGATGAGGTCACGGTCACCGGGCTGAGCGAACGGCTGGGCGTCTCAGACGTGACCATCCGCAAGGACCTCCAACAACTGGAGGACCAGGGCTACCTGACGCGCGTGCGCGGCGGCGCGGTCTTTTCGGGCCGCGGCCAGCTTGAGCTGCGCTTTGCGGCGCGCCAGCAGTTGGGGCTGGAGGAAAAGCGGCGTTTGGCGGCCCGCGCCGCCAAGTTTGTGCGGCCCGGTGCGACGATTTTCTTGGATGGCAGCACGACTGTCTTTCAGATGACGCGCCTTCTGCGCCATATTCAAGGGCTGACGGTGATCACCAACGGGCTGTATGCCGCGCTGGAATTGAGCTTTGCGCCGGAGATCACCACGATCGTGGTCGGCGGCATCCTGCGCAAACAGTCCAGCAGCCTGGTGGATCTGTTAACGCCCGAACTGCTGCGCCGTTTGCACGTCGACGTGGCGTTTTTAAGCTGTCGCGGCTTCACGCTCGAACATGGGCTGATGGAGTCGGACTTGCGCGAGGCGCAGCTCAAACGCGCCATGGCACAGGCGGCGCAGCAGATCGTGGCGTTGGTGGACCACAGCAAGATCGGCAACATCTATATTGCCAGTTCCATGCTGCCGGAGGAGCTCGACACGCTGCTGGTGGACTCGAACCTCAGCGCCGAGCAGCGCGCCGCCCTCGAACAAGCCAACCTGCCGTTAGAAATCGTCTGACCCGCGTAGAGGAGTCGCTTTATGCTCACTGTCAATTTCATCGCCGCCGACCTGGGCGCGTCCAATGGCCGCGTGCTGTTGGCCCGCTGGGACGGCGCACGCTTTACCTTGCAGGAACTGCACCGTTTCCCCAATGGGCCAGTCGAAGCGACGGGACGGCTCTTTTGGAACGCGCTCGGTCTGTGGAGTGACATCCTGGCCGGGCTGGCGCGCTATGCCGCCCAGGAGCAGATACCCCTGGCGGGCATCGGCGTGGACACCTGGGGCGTGGACTTCGCCCTGCTCGACCGCGCTGGGCGGCTGCTGGGCAACCCCGTCCACTATCGCGATGCGCGCAACAACGGCATGCCCGAACGCGCCTTTGCCGCCGTGCCCAGCGATGCCATCTTTGCCCAGACCGGCATCCAGTTTATGCAGATCAACACGCTCTTTCAACTGTTCGCCATGCGCCAGGAGGAGGACCCCCAGCTCGACGCGGCGCATACGCTGCTGATGATCCCCGACCTCTTCCACTACTGGCTGACCGGGCGCAAGGCGGCGGAATATACCATCGCCTCCACCAGCCAAATGCTTCACGCCGCCGACCGGCGCTGGGCGACCGGGCTGCTGGCGCGGCTGAAGCTGCCCACCGCCATCCTGCCGGAGATCGTCGCGCCCGGTACGGTCTTGGGGCCGTTGCGCGCCGCCGTGCGCGAGCAGACCGGGTTGGGCGGCGAACCGCTGGTGATCGCCCCCGGCAGCCATGACACCGCCAGCGCAGTGGCCGCCATCCCTGGGCTGGACGCGTCCAGCCTCTACATCAGCAGCGGCACGTGGAGCTTGATGGGGATCGAGACCGCACAGCCGATCATCAATGAGATGTCACAGCGGTTGAACTTTACCAACGAAGGCGGCGTGGCGGGCACGATCCGGCTGCTCAAGAACATCGCCGGGCTGTGGCTGCTGCAAGAGGCGCGCCGCCAGTGGCAGCGCGCAGGGCAGGACTACAGTTGGGATGAACTGATGGCCCAGGCGCGCGCCGCCGAACCCTTCCGCTCGCTGCTCAACCCCGACGCCGCCGACTTCCTGGCCCCCGGCCAGATGGTAGACGCCATCCGCGCCTACTGTACACGCACCGGCCAGCCTGTGCCGGAGACCGTGGGCCAGGTGGTGCGCTGCTGTCTGGAAAGCCTGGCGCTACGCTATCGCAGGGTGCTGGAGGCGCTGGAGCAGTTGGCCGGCCGCCGTCTGGAGACGCTGCGCATCGTGGGCGGCGGCAGCCAGAACCGGCTGCTCTGCCAACTGGCCGCCGATGCGTGCTGCCGCCCGGTAGTGACCGGGCCGGTCGAGGCGACCGCGCTCGGCAATGTGATGGTGCAGGCCATCGCCACCGGCCATCTTGCCAGTCTGGAGGAAGGCCGCGCCGCCATCGCCGCGTCGATCACGCAGGAGCAGTTCGACCCGCGCCCCGATGCCGGCTGGGATGAGGCATACGCGCGCTTTCTCAAGCTGACAGAAGGTTAACCGCAAAGGTCGCAAAGAAGGCCGGAGAAGAGAGGAAATAGAAAATAGGTGCCGGAGTTTGCACTATCTTCTATTCTATTCCCTCTCTCCTATTTTCTCATTTCTGTCCCTATTCCCTTTTGACACAGCCGCCAGCGGCGGCACTGCCCACAGCCTATCATAGCGCCGCCACGCGCAAATCTTCGGGGTAGTCGACATCCCAGGCGAGCGTGTCGGAGCGGTAGGTATGGCAGGGCAGCCCAGCCGCCGCGGCCAGCGCCACGTGGCGGGCGTAGCTCCCTTCGCCAAAGGCATAGGGGATGGCGTGCGGCGGGCGCAGCAGCAGCGCATTCGTGCCGCCGTCGTGGCTGGGCGCGATGACCACACCTGCGCCCGCCGCGCCCAGTTCGACCAGGGCATGCAGATCACCCACGGTAAGCAGCGGCAGATCGGAGGGCAGCACCAAGAGCGCATCGGCCCCGGCGACACACTCCTCATGCCGCGCTTGCTCTAGCGCGGCGTTGAGCATCTCTCCTGTTTCGCGGATCGGGACGGCGCCCTGCGCGGCGGCGAGCGCCAGCACCGTCTCATCCCGGCTGATCACCGCCAGCCCTGCAAAGCAGCTCGATGCCTGTGCCGTCCGCAGCTCGCCCAGCAGCCAGCGGCGGCTGAGCGCGGCGCGCTCCTCCAGGCTGAGGGCTGCTGCCAAGCGGCTCTTGCCTTCGTCCAGCGGTTTCACCGGCACGACCAGCCAGATCGCCAACGCGGCAGACGTGGATCCAAGGGACATGGACGATGCGATCCTCGCGGTCAGGATGAAGCGGGCAGCCGTGCATCGGGCGGCGTAGCCGGCAGATTGCCCGACCCGTCCAGCCCGGCGACAAAGTCCAACACCTCTTGGGCCAGGCGGCGTTTGCTCTCCAAGTCGGCCATGATGGTGTCTGTAATCAGCGTGGGCAGTTGCACGGCGTCGTGCAGCACACCGTCGGCGTTGTCGAGCACAAAGGCGTCGAGCAGGTCGGCGAAGTGATCGACCACCGTCAGAGGGCTGATCATCTGGCCCATCTCGCGCATCATCTTGGCGGCAGGCCCTTTGATGGCCTCGCCCCCCACAATCGGCGTCACCGCGATCTTCCAGGCGCGTGCATCGCGCAGTAGACGGCGCATCGACGGCACGCTGAGGATGGGGTCGAGGCTGAGATAGGGGTTGCTGGGGCAAAAGACGATCACCTGGGCGGCGCGGATGGCCTCATGCACCACGTCGGGCACACGCGCCTCTTCTGCGCCCACATAGCTGAGGTCGATCAAGAGCGGTTCGCAGCGGCGGCGCACAAAGTAGTGCTGAAAGGGCAGATCGCCCTCGTCAGTATGCACCAGGGTACGCACCGGCTCATCGCACATGGGCAGCACCGTGCTGGGGATGCCAAAGCCGCGGCGCAGCCGGTCGGTCACCTCGCTGAGCGAAATGCCCTGGCGCAGCCATTCGGTGCGGCGCAGGTGCAGCGCCAGGTCGCGGTCGCCCAGCCGGAACCAGTCTTCGCCCCCCAACTCGCTCATAGCCTGAAGCACATGGCCGGTTTCATGGGCCCGACCCCAGCCGGTGGCCGGGTTGTGGATGCCGGCCAGGTTGTAGATCACCGTGTCGAGGTCGGGGCAGATCGTCAGCCCCCAATGCTCGAAGTCGTCGCCAGTGTTGACCACTACGGTCAGCGCGCCGGGGGGGAGCGCTGCCTGCAGGCCGGTCGCCAGCTTGGCCCCGCCGACGCCGCCGGCCAATGCCACTACACGCGAAAAAGTCATAAGTTCATTCCGTTTCACTATCGCGCCCGCCAGCCGGCCTATCAAGCCTAGCGCCAGATGACGCGGCTGCTCAGCGGGGCGCGCTCCTTGGTCTTGGTCTCGGCTGGATAACCCAGGGTGATCAGCGCCTGCGGCTGCCAGGTGGGCGGCAGCGCCAGCACCGTCTGCACTAGCTCCGGCACAAAGAGCGGCGCGCACATCCAACACGCGCCCAGGCCCGCGGCGTGGGCTGCCAGCAGCAGGTTTTGGCAGGCCAGTGCCACGCTTTGCACGGCCATAGTCCATTCGGCCTGATTGCGCGCCGCGTCCGGGTAGCTGTCCATCCCCTCCAGGCTCACGCCGGCGATCACCAGCGCGGCCGCGCCGGTGATGCGCGCATGGCTGACGGCCACCCGCCGTTCGATCTCCGCCGGGTCCGCGCCGTCTGCGCTCAGGTCGGCGCGCCAGCGTGCGCCCATTGCCGCGCTCAACTGCGCTTTGGCCGCGGCGCCGGTCACCACGCAGAAGCGCCACGGCTGGCGGTTATGCGCCGATGGCGCCCAGGTGGCGGCGTCGAGCAGTTCTTCGAGCAGGCCGCGGTCGATGGGCTGGTCTGTATAGCGGCGGATGGAACGGCGTTGGCGCACCAGGCGCTGCAAGACCGGCCAGTCCAACGCAGGGTTCTGCACAGGTTCTTGCCCGGCGAGCGGCGCGGCAGCAATGGGGGGCCGGGCAGATGGATTTGCGCTCATAGCCCGATTATAGCACGCCCCTCAGGCCCCCCCAACTTGCCTTGACTCCCTCCTGGCTTGGGTGTACACTACGCCCGACCCCGAAAACCTCACCGAACCCCACGCGAAAGGCTGCATCCCATGACGTCCACCGGCAGCGCATCCCAACCCGCCCGGCAGCGGGTGGCCCTCTATTTGCA
>QEUY01000261.1 GCA_003577365.1 Chloroflexota bacterium
GTCTGGCGCTCAGGCGCGATATCGCGCTGCTCGACGCGGAAGCGCAGCAGGACGCCCAGGTTGTTGAGCGCCTTGGCCTGGCCCAGCGGGTCGTCGTTGTGGCGGTAGCGCGCCAGCGCCGCGCCATAAAGCCGCTGGGCCTCGTCCCACTGGCTGAGTTCGTCGAGCACATAGCCCAGCTCGAGCAGGGTGCGCGCCTGGAGGGTTGGGGCCAAGCGTGCCTCGCCGGCCAGCAGGTCGCGCAGGATGCGTTCGGCCTGGTCGAGCGCGCCCTCCTCGGCGTGCAGGATCGCCCGGTGGTAGCGGCATTCCTGCCGCAGCCAGGCGGCGTCGCAGCCGCACAGCACGGCCAGCAGGTCGCGGCACTGCGCCAGCCGCCGCCGCTCTAGGTGGGCGAAAAAGAGGTGGCGAAAGCGCGCAAAGCCGGCGGCCTCGTCCTGGACGAAGGCGGCGGCCAGTTGCGCGGGCGTCTCGGCGTCCACGGTCGTTTCCTGTCTTGCGTATCGGTCGGGCCGCCCCCCGTGGCGGCCCGTGGGCCATGCCGCCCCCCGTGGCGGCCCGTGTGCTAGGCATACGCACTGCCATGCAGACGGACAGGCACGGTCACGGACAGGCACGGGGGCCTGTCCCGACCGTTTGTGAGGCGCAGCACAAAGGCGGCATCCCCTCTCTGCCCCACTCCCCGCTGCCTACGGCCTCAGTCCCTGGCGGCGCAGCGCCCGCAGCGTGCGCAGCGCCTGCAGCTTGAGCGTCTGGGCCGCCCGCGCGCCGCTGAGCTGCTCGCCCAGCAGACCGAGCGTCTCGTCAAACGCCACCTGCACCCAGTTCATCTGCGGGTTGAGCGCCAGCGCGATCACTTCGCCCTGGATGATGGCCTTGATCGCCAGCGTCAGCTCGCGGCTGAGCCGCAGCCCATGCGCCGACAAGGCGCGCAGCACCTGGTTCATCATACCCGCAAACGACGCCTCCGCCGCATAAAAGACCCAATACTGGTAGAAGGCGCGCTCGATGTCGGCGCGAAAGGCGCGCTCGTCCAGCGCGGGCTGCGCCTCGCACAGCCGCAGCGTGACGTCGGCCAGCCCCGGCGCATCGCCTTGGTTCAGACAGACCAGCAGGTCGATCAGGTCCACACGCTGCGCCGGGCGCAGCTCGCCCACCAGCCCCAGGTCCAGAAAGATCAGCCGGCCCGTCTGGGGGTCGACCCAGACGTTGCCGGGGTGGGGGTCGCCGTGAAAAAAGCCGTCGATCAGGATCTGTTTGACCAAGGCGCGCACAAAGGTGCGCGCCAGCGCGGCGCGGTCGACCCCGGCGGCATCCAGCGCCGCCGTGTCGGTGAGCTTGAGGCCCTGGACATATGCCATGGTCAAGACGCGCGCCGAACTGTAGGCGTCGTAGATGCGCGGGATCTGCACGCCGGGCAGCGCGGCCATGCCCGCCGCCAGCCGCCGCGCATGATAGGCCTCGTTTTGAAAGTCCAGCTCCTTGAGCACGCCGGCGGCGAACTCCGCCACGACGCCGCCCAGGTTGAGCCGGCGCGCCCAGGCATAGCGGCTCTCCAAGGTGCGCGCCAACTTGGTCATGACGCCCAGGTCGGCGGTGACCATGGCGACGATCTGCGGGCGCTGCACCTTGACCACCACCGGCTCCCCGCCGGGCAGGGTGGCGCGGTGCACCTGGGCCAAGGAGGCGGCGGCCAGCGGCGTGGGCTCCAGGTCGGCAAAAAGCTGGTCGGGCGGCGCGCCCAGCTCCTCGCCGATGATCGCCTGCGCGCGCGCGGCGGCAAAGGGGGGCACGCTGTCCTGCAGTTGGGCCAGCTCGGCGCTCCACTCGGCGGGCAGGGCGGCGACTTGGCTGGAGAGCATCTGCCCAAATTTGACATAGGTGGGGCCAAGCTCTTGCAGCAGCAGGCGCACCTTGGCCGGCGTGCTCAGCCCGGCCAAGGGGTCGGGCTGGGGCGACAGATAGCGCCCCACCGCGGCGCGCAGCGTGCCGACGAGCGTGGGGCCGAGGGCGATGTCTAGCCCATAGCGCCAGACCAGGTCGCGCACCTGCTGCAGACGCACGTTTTCGACCAGCGCCTTGCCGTGCAGCCCCGGCCTGCGCTCGACGCGCTGCCAGAAGCGATCCAGACGGCCCGCCGCGTCCACCTGCGGGCGGTCCAGCCCCAAGAGGGCGTCGACGGCGGCGACCGCCAGCGCCAGCAGCGCCGAGGCGAGCAGCACCCACAGCCAGCGCGGCGCGGCGATCGTCCAGTCGAAGGGCGAGAGGTGGATGAGCAGCGCAAACAGGGCGGCGTTGACGACGAGCAAAAAGAGGCCGGTGGAACGGATGAGCAACTGCCCCACCAGGACGATGAGCAGCGGTTTGACCAGGTTGTTGATCAGGCTGAAGAGCAAGCCGGCCCCCAGATAGGTGCGCGGCGTGCCGCCCGCAAGCCGGATCGGCGGCAGCAGGGCCAGCGCCAGGCTGATGGCCAGGGCATTGGCTGTGAGTTGGAGGGCAAAGCGGCGCAGCCCTGGGCCGCGGCGCGCCCGCGCGGTCGGGCGGCTGCCGCGGTCGTCCGGCGTCTGGTGGCTCATCCTGTCCCCCTTCTCGCCGCGCCTGGCCGGGCGCGCCGCGCCCACTCGCAGGGCGCGCCCGGCCAGGGACCCTCCCGCTGGTCTGCCCATCGTACTCCTTGTGACAGCCTGCTTACGCCGGCATTCTGTGAGGCTGCGCCCCGTGAGATGGGCCGGTGACGGACGGGCGACCCGGCCGCCGGCCTCGATCGGTACGGCCTGGGGCGCGGGCCGGGGCGCGCCCTTGCACCCCGGCCCGCCGGCCCCACTAGCTTTGGGCACAGCCGCCAGAGGCGGCGCTGCCCACTCGCTTACGCCGTCTCCGGCTGCTGCGTCTGATAGACGGTCAAGCCCACCACCTGGTCTTGGCCGATGCGCAGATAGATGTCGTCGCGCACCACATAGTCCACCAGGTCGACCGGCACCAGGCGCGGGTCGGCGGCGCGCGGCCCCTTGCGGTTGAGCACCAAATGGCTGGCCTGGCGCGTTTCGTCGTCGACCAACAGCCCCGCCACCTGACCCACCTGGGCGCCGGCGTTGTCGTAGACCGGCATGCCGCGCCTGATCTCCCTGCTCGTCTCCGGCACGCTGCGCGCCCGGAAGATGATGGCCGCCTGGTCGCGATAGGCCGGCCAGAAGAGCGGGTGCAGCGGCGCTGCCGGGAGATCGGCCGGGTCGGCGCGCTGGGCGACGGTGACCTCGAAATCGGGGAAGGTCTCCAGCGCCTGCAGGGTGGTGTCGAGCAGGATGCGGTCGGGGGCGACGTCGCGCACCAGGCTGACCGGCACGACGATGTGGCGGCGGCGGATGGGCCGCCCGCGCTGCACGACCAGATAGGCCGGGGTGCGCTCGTCCGGCTCGCCGACGATCTTCTCCAGCCGCCCGGCCTCGCCGTCGCTGCAGTGCACCGCCATGCCGGGGGTCAATTGCTTCTCCATCAGGCTCCTCGCTTTCTTGTCTTGGGTATCGTCTGGCCGGCCCTGTGCCGGCGCTGACTCATGGGTCGAGCCGATGATCGGCTCGATGATCCTTGATAATCCTCGATGATCCTTGATGATCGCCGTCTGGGCGCGCACCCTTTAGGCGGCGTGCGCCTGGCTCTGGGTTGCCAGATAGTTCTCCAGCCCCATCTGTTCGATCTGGCTGCGCTGCTGCTCCGCCCAGTCGACGTGCCCCTCCTCCATCTTGAGGATCGTGGTCAGCAGGTCGGCCGTGGTCTGGTCGTCGACCTCATGGGCGAGGCGAATGGCGTCGTTGTAGGCGCGCACCGCCCTCAGCTCGTCCGCTTGGTCGTTGCCGATGATCGCCGGCACATCGTGGCCGATCTGGATGGCGTTGAGCTTGGCGACCTGCGGTGCGCCGTCGAGGAAGATGATGCGTTGGATCAGCCATTGGGCGTGGCGCATCTCGTCGCGGGCCTGGTGTTCGATCGCCGTGTGGAGCTGGGCATAGCCCCAGTTCTCGCACAGCTCGGCATGCACCATGTATTGGTTGATGGCCGTCAGTTCGTCGGTCAGGAGTTGGTTCAACGCCTCCAGCAGCGTGGGGTTGCCTTGCATGTGGTTGCTCCTTTCGCGCTAGGCAGTTTGCGTCGCGAGCCGCGCGGCGCACGCTGCCGCCAGTGTCGCGCAGGCGGCGAGAGGCTGTCATCGACCTTTGTCGAAAGCGAAGGGTGGCGCTGCGCACATGCGAAAAGTTTTCGCATGTGGAGAGCCGCTGTCGAGTCACGCTCGCTTGATGCTGAAGGTGCGTTGCAGTGGGGCCGCGCTTGAACGACCGATGGGGCCGTCTGGGTGCGCTACACACCCAGCACGGCCTGCTGCACCAGCGGCAAATCGATCGAATTGTCCAGGTGACCCGCATACCAGCCGGCATAGCTGCCATCGGCCAGCCGCTGCGGAAACTCTCTCGAGAGAGCTTCTCGGCCACCAGTTGAAAGAGCAAGGTGGGCTGGTCGCGCTCCAGGGCGCGTTCGACCAGCCACGCTGCCAGCGTGGCCAAACTGGAGCAGCAAACCGGCTTATTTGAACAATAGAAATGAACCAAAAGTGGACGGCCTTTGGCCTGGAAGATGGACAGTGCTTGCCGGTACAGTGGGAAGGAATAGATCGCCCGGGACAGGACAATCGACGAGACCGGATGGGCATGCGCCCAGGACCCCCGCTGGCGGAAGGGTGCAGCCGAATTCGAGGGGTAGGGAGGAAGACACGATGGCAAATGCGATCTCCCAAAGCATCGCGTTGTTTGGTCTGGGGTTTGTTCTGGGCCTGAAACATGCCCTGGACGCCGACCACGTGGTGGCCCTCTCTACCTTTGTGAGCCAGACACGCAGTCTCAAGCAATCGTCCTGGTTTGGCATCTCGTGGGGCATGGGCCACACGCTCACCCTGTCCTTGGTGGGCCTGGTCATCCTCGTGTTCAGACTCACCGTGCCTGAGAAACTGGCCTTGGCATTTGAATTTCTGGTGGGCATCCTCTTGGTGGGCTTAGGCGCCAACGTGATCAGGAGGACGCTCCAGGGGAAGCTCCATCTCCATGCGCATGCACAGGGCAACGACGTGGTGCACACGCATCGCCATGCGCACCGTTGGTCACCCTTCCACGGCCCGACGCACGCCTCGTTTGCCGTCGGCATGGTCCACGGCCTGGCTGGGAGCGCGGCGCTGGCGTTGCTGGTGTTGACCACCGTGCCAAGCGTGGTGGCGGGGTTGCTCTTTATCTTGATATTCGGCGCCGGCTCCATCCTGGGGATGTTCATCACGACCACGCTGATTGCAGTCCCGCTGCAGATGGTCAGCAGGCTCGGAAGAATGAGCACGACCGTCAACGTCGTTGCCGGGACGGCCAGTGTGCTGCTCGGCATCTTCTTCATGTACGAGATCGGGGTCGTCAACGCCCTCTTTTTCTAAGCACGCCGAGTCACAGCCATCGCTCGCACATCTCGCTTCCATGGCTTGACCGATGCCCTTGTGCTCCTTAGTGGGGGAAGGCGCGAGGAGAGATTGAAGCCGTGTTCAATCTCTCCTCACCGGTCGCTCACTTTCTGCTCGAACTGCTGGCCCAACAAAAAGTGCTGCCGGGGCTGGTCCAGGGAGGCAAACAGCGCCACGACCTGGCCGCGCGCTGGCAGCCAGTGACCGACGGCCCGCGCGATGCGCCGCGGCTGGCGCAGTTGCGCCAGGCCATGCCGCCCGTCTGCCGCGCCCAGGTGGATCTCGCTGCAGCGATCTCTGAACCGCGCCGGCTGCTCACCGGCTTTTTGGACGCCATGACGATGCGCTGGCACGCACCTGGGGCCGCGCCGCCGCGCCCGCCGGAGGTCGAGGGCTGGCCGGCGCCGGCGACGCCGAGTTGGGCAAGTTCTGCCAGGCGCTGGGCAGCCGCGACCTGGTGATCCCAGCCGGGCTATGGGCTGCTGGGGAGCAGGGACTGACCGCCCTTTGACACAGCCGCCCAAGGCGGCACTGCCCTGCTCCCTCTGCGCTTGGCGCCCTTGGCGGCTTTGCGGTGAATTCTCCTCTCTGCCCCCAAATGCGAAAAGTTTTCGCATTTGCGCCCGCAGCGCCGGATTGTTTCCCCTAGTCAAAGTGGATATTTTGCGCTATAGTGGCAGACAGCGCCCGGCGCGCCGCGGCCGCCGCAGCGAGGTCCAACCGCGGCCGCGCCCAGCGCAGGACAGAAGCGCAATGCAGCCGTAAGAAGTTTTGCGAGAAGTTTTGCGAGAAGTTCGGTGAGGCGTTCGGCGAGGAGCCGAGCGACGACCTAGCGACCGTCTAGCCTAGCAAGCTGCACGCCGCGCCGCTGCCGTGTCATCGGGCAGGGGGCGCGGCGGTTCAGACGCCCAAAAAGAAAGCAGGTCTGACGACCTGCCTGGTAACCGGGACTGGCATTGACAGGACGGGTGTTCCCAGCCTATAGCCGTAGGCTGCAACCCCCGCACAGGTGCTACCACCCCCACCTCCACCCCACCCACTATTTTGAGCGAGGCTGTTGGTTTACAGCGGCTAAGCGTCAAACCTGGGTTCTCTCTTGGGGGTAAGGTAGCACCTTTCCAAACCGCTGTCAAGACCGGTCTAGGTTTTCTATGGCCTGCGACCGGCCCATCCAGCCGGCCCCATGACGACGAAAGGTGCAAACCCATGAAGACCCCTGCTCCTGTTTCCCCGGACTTTCGGCCCGGCGTTCAGCCCGACCTGGCCCTCGCTACGCCCCTGCCCGCGGCGGGCGACGACCTGCCACTGGAGCTGCGCGGCTATGTCACCCAGCCGCAGCGCGCCGGCTATCAACTGCTCACCAACTACGAATCGACCTACTGGCGCGCCGCCGTCGGCAACGACGCCTGGAGCCTCTACGAGGTGCTGCGCTCCTACTGCCACCGCGGCGAGAGCGAATGCTTCCCGTCGATCAACCTGCTGATGGCGACCTTGGGCATCCGCGACCGCAGCGTGCTGGTCGGCCGCGCCACACCCAAACGCGCCGGCGGCAAGCTCTACCACTACCCTGGGCTGCTCGCCACCCTGCAGGCCGCCGGGCTGGTGGTGGTCGAAACCAGCGGCGAGCGCGCCACGCAGCGCTATCGCTTCCACGTCAACCTGACGCCCGGCCTGTTGAGCAAGGCGCAGGTGGCGCAACTGCCCGACCTCCTGCGCGCCAAACATGCCGCGCTGCTGCGCCAGTGCCGCGCCGACTGGGAACGGCTGCAGGCGCGCCGCGCCGCGCTGACCGCACCCCCTGCCGTCCCGGCCCCTGCCGCGGGGGCCCCGGACGCGCCGCCGCCCCCGCCCGCGGCCCCTGCGCCCAAGCCTGCCCCCGCACCCAGCCGAGACGACCTGCCGGATGCGTTCATCCACCCGCCGGCGGCGCGGCGCGGGGGTCTTGGAATTTCCGATACCCCGCCCGCGGCCCCTCTTGGAAATTCCACACCCGCCGCCGCGGGGGGTATGGGAAATTCCAGCACCCCCCTTGGAAATTCCAGCCCAGGGTATGGGAAATTCCCACACAAACAACAACCAAACAACAATACCCAAAGAACAACACCCAAGCAGAAAAGCAACAACAACACGCGCGCCCAAAAAACGCGCAACAGCCAAGAGGCTGTTGTGGTTGCTTTAACTGCTCAGGGATTATCCGAGGCGGTGGCGCGGCGGTTGGCCGAGCAGCACGGCGCGGCCTACATCCGCAAAAAAATCGCCTATCTCAAACACCTGCAAGATCGCCAGCCCGACAAGCTCAAAAACCCGCGCGGCTGGCTGCGCCGCGCCATCGAGGAGGACTACGCCGCCCCCGACGGCTTTGGCCTCACGCGCGAACAAGAGGAGGCGCGCCGCCGGAACTATATTCCGGCGGAGTTCCGGGACATTATCATCGGTTGATCGGGGCAGAAGCTTAACCGCAAAGGACGCAGAGGGCGCAAAGACCAGAGCAGAGACTGCGCCGCAAGCCCGACCGCTTTGCCGGGAAGATGATCGTAACGTGGGGGAAGCTTGCGCTCAGTGCTGCGTCTCATCCAGGGTCGGGACAGGCCCCCGCGCCTGTCCGTGTCTGGGGTGAGCGTTGCGGGCGGTCACAGCGGGCCGCCCCCTACTTGCGCGCTCAAGCACCCAGGAGACTCTCGCAAGGTGAGGGAAGCGCATCTCTTGGCCTCCGCCTACGGCGGACGTATAGGACGTATATGCGGGCGGAACCCGTACCTGTAGGGAAAACGGCCCGGATTGGTTCCCGTACTTGTAAGGAAATCGACCCGTACCTGTAATGAAGAGCGACCCGTACTTGTAATGAAGAAAAAGCGGCTTTTTCCCGTACTTGTAAGGAAGAAAAGCCCGTACCTGTAAGGAAGCGAAAAACGCGCCATTTTAGCCAAAATACACTGGAAAATCGGCCAAAACCCGCACACACACCAATAATATCCAATAATATCCAAGAATAGGATCTCTTCTATTCTCTACTGATTTTCTGTGCGCGGGGTTGCGGCTTTGACGGCTTTGCACCTAGACTACCTAAACTGTACCCCACACAGCGCACCCGCGGCGCCCCAGCCCCGCGGGAGGAAGAGGAGACCGTGAGCAGGCAGGCCAAATCACGCCGCAAGGCAGACCCATCCCCCCCGCAGCACATCCCCCCGCCGGCGATCCAGGGCCGCGACGAGATGAACCTGGCCGAGTTTCCCATTGGCAGGCTGGGCGTGCGCGACCAGCGCGAAACGCTCACCTATGAGGGCTGGTTTACCGACAGCCAGGGCAGCCGCTACCGCCAAAAGTGGATCGTCTCCGGCTCCAAGCAATATGGCCTGCCGCATGAGCTGGGCAACCGCATGTTGGTGGCCTTGATCACCTTGGCCGCCGAGCGGCAGACCAAAGAGGTCACCTTTACCGGCTATCAGATGCTGCGGCTGCTGCGTCTCTCCGACGGCCAGGCCAACTACAAGCACTTTGAGCGCAATCTGCTGCAACTGACCGGGCTGACGATCTACTCCGAGCAGGCCTTTTGGGACAACGAACAGCAGAAGCACCTGACGACCAAACGCGCCTTTCACATCTTTGACGATGTCTGGCTCGCTTCGTGGCGCGATGCGCGCGACGAGGCGAGCGACGGGCAGGGCTATGTCGTCTTCAACGACGTCTTTTGGGGCAACATCCAGTCGGGCTATCTCAAATCGCTGGACCTGGAGCTTTATCTGGGCACGCTCAAAAGCTCGCTGGCGCGGCAGCTCTACCGCTGTTTGGACAAGTTCATGCGCTATCGCACGGTCTTTGAGATCGACCTCTTTGACCTGGCCGGGCGCATCGGCATGCAGCAGTATCGCTACCCCTCGCAGGTCAAGGAAAAGCTGCAGCCGGCGCTCCGCGAGCTGAGCGCCAGCGGCTTTCTCGAACGCGCCACCTTTCGCAAGACCGGGCCGTACACGCGCGTGCGCTTTGTCAAGGCGGCGGGCGCTGGAGTCCCCAGCGCAGCCGATGCGGAGGCCGACCCTGGGGCTGCGCCGGCGGGCGAGGGGCCGGTGCACGCGGGCGCAGCGCAGCCGGACGGGGCCGAGGCGGCGCGCGGCGGGATGGCGCAGCCCGGCCCCAGGCGCGAGTGGCTCCAACAGCGGTATGGGGTCACGGAGGCGCATCAGGCGCTGTGGGATGCGGTGCTGCAGGGGCTGCGCGGCCAACTGCCCACCGCCACCTTTATGAGCTTTGTCGAGCCGACGCTGCTGCTCTCGCTGGTCGACGGGGTCGCCACCGTCGGGGCGCGCAACCCCAAGGCCACCACTTGGCTGCAGGCGCGCATGGTCAGGCGGTTTCAGGATGAGTTGAACTATCACCTGCGCGCCGCCGGGCAGCCCGCGGTCACCGAGCTGGGCGTGGTGGCGCTGGGGGTGGAGAGGGAATAGGGAGTAGGCAGGTAGGCAGTGGGGGAAGAGAGCAGAGATTT
>QEUY01000262.1 GCA_003577365.1 Chloroflexota bacterium
CTGCTGTGGATTCACCGGCGCAGCGGCATCCGGCTGGTGTTGGACGTGCTGCACCAGCGCTGTCACAACGCCGGGGAGCCGCTGCTCGACGCGCTGGCCTCTTGTCTGGCAACCTGGCCGCCGCAGGAGCAGCCCAAGATTCATTTCAGCAGCCCGCGCACCGAACTGCGCGCGCTCATGCGGCAGGGGCAGCGCCATCTGCTGCTGCCGCTGTCCAACCAGCACAGCGACTTGATCCATCCCTTCGAGTTTGTGGAGTTTTTGCGTGGGGCACGCGCCGCCGGGCTGCGCCCCTTCGACATCATGCTGGAGGCCAAAGCCAAAGAGCTGGCCGTGCTGCGCCTGCGCGAGCAGATCGCACGCTACGCGCCCGATCTTGCGCAGGTGGTGGAGTAAGAGATCAACCGCAAAGGGCGCAAAGAACGCAAAGGCCGGAGAAGAGAGGGAGATAGGGGGTAGGGAGTAGGCAGTAGGGCAGAGTCTGTTTCCTAACGCCTACTCCCTATTGGTACAGCCGACAGAGGCGGCACTCCCTTCTTCTTTGCGCTCTTTGCGACTTTGCGGTTGATCTCTCTTATGCCAGCGGATCGGCCCAGGCCTCTTTGGTCAGGATCGCCCGCACCTCCGGCCCGCGCGGCCCTTCGATCAGCCGCCCGGTGATGACCTGTGGATCGTGCTGGAAGACCAGCAGCGCGCCCTTTGCCAGCGCCGCGGCGCGCAGCCGCCGCTTGGTCTCGATGCTGGTCATGGGATAGATGTCATACGACGGAACCCAGGCCAGCCGGTCAAAATGGGCGGCCCAGTTGCACGCATCCCCCAAAAAGAGCAGCGTCTCGCCGCCGTCCTCCACCCAGACGACCTGGAGTGCAGCGGTATGTCCCGGCGCGATCTCGGTGCGCACGCTACGCCCCAGACAGATCGGCGCGTCGACCACCTCTAGGCGGCCCGCGTCGAGCAGCGGCTGCCAGTTCTCGGCAAAATAGGTGGCCGCGGTGCGCTCGTTGGGCGCGTTGGCATCGCCGAAGTCGCCGCCCTGAACCAGATAGCGCGCTCGCGGAAAGGTGGGAACCAGCGGGCCGGGGCTGCCGCCGGGCGTGTCCCAGCGCGTGGCGCCGCCCACATGGTCGTTGTGCAGATGGGTGAGCAGCACGATATCGACATCGCCTGGCGCATAGCCCAGCCGCGCCAGGTCGCCCACCAGCCGCTCGCGCCGGTCGTCCAGCCCCAAGATTTGGCGCTGTTTGGCGTTGAGCTTGTCGCCCAGCCCTGTATCCACCAGGATCAGCCCGGCGTCGGACTCGATCAGCAGGGCGCGCGTGTCGCAGGGCACTTGATTTTGGTCGTTGGGCGCGATCACCCGCTGCCAGAGTGTGCGCGGTACCACGCCAAAAAAGCCACCGCCGTCGGCCAGGGTCAACCCGTCGCTGAGGATATGGCAGCGAACCCCGCCGACCTGTACCGTATGCGCCATGCCCTTGTCTCCTACTGTTTGGGTTCGACCGTCCACCTTATCCGTGGATTGTACCACAGCCCCAGGAGACAGCCCCAGAGTGGGGGCGGGCATTCAAGGTGGAGCGAAGCGCGGCGGCTTGCCACGCACCCCATTCTGGCCTACAATACAGCCCGCATTCACCCCGCCGGTTGTGACGGGGCCAAGCCATTGTAAGCCGAATCGGTTGCTCTATGTCTGCCTCTGACCCGCGTGCCAAACGCCCAGACGACGAGCCGGCAGCTTCTCTGGATGCGCCGCCAGAGGAAGCTGCCGACCTGTTGGCGCGCCTCGATGCCATCGAACTGCGGCCCGGCATGGAGCCGCTGACGCCGGAAGAGAAAGAGGCTTTCCTGTCACGCGTGCGTGCTCAGGGGCGTTCGCTCACCTCCGCCGAGCAGTATGCGCTCTTTGGCCCGCCGCCGCAGACGCCCGCCCCCCAGCCGCCCCCGCCTGAAGTGGCCGAGATGGAGCCGGCGCTGCTCGACGCCCAGGCGATCAGCCGGCTGGTGGAGAACTTCTTCCCCGAACTGGGCGACACCGCCCCACCGGCCGCGCCGCGACTGGTGCAGGGGATCATCTTCGATTTCGACTATACGCTGGCCGTGCCCACGCGTGACCTCGCCGCAGCCCAGGCCGAAGGCGCGCAGGCCGCCGAAGCCTATATGCGCAGCACCGGCATGGAGTTCCCCGACGGTTTTTGGACCAATATCGTCGAGGCGCGGCGCTTCTCCGAGGAAAAATCGGAGGAGGAGCAGGAAGAGCATATCGCCGACGATGCCCTGAGCTTTTTGCTCCAGTTCTTTGACTACCCCGCCAGCCGCATGGACCCGGACGTGCTGCGCCGCGCCGTAGACATCTTCTATGCGCCGGAGATGACCGCTTGGCAGCTTCGCCCCGGCGCGCGCGAACTGCTGGCCGCGCTTCGGGCGGGCGGCTACCGTCTGGCGCTGGTCGCCAACTATAACTGCGACCGCGTCTTCCAGCGCATGGTGGACTATTTGGGCATCCGGCGCTACTTCGATATGGTGATCAGCAGCGCCGCGGTCGAATATCGCAAACCCGACCCGCAGTTGTTCGGCGTGGTGCTGGAGCATTGGGACGCGCTGCCCTATGAAGTCGTTGTGGTGGGCGATAACCTGCGCCATGACATCGCCGGTGGGCTGGAAGCGGGCGCGCTGACCGTGCTGTTGGCGCAGAGCACCAGCCCCCAGGTGGCGCACGACAACGAACTCCTGGCCGGGCAAGTCCGGCCCGATGCCCGGCTGGACGACCTAGCCGCGCTCGCCGCGCAGATCGAGGCATGGGCAACGCCATGACGACGCCTCTGGCTACACCGCCCCCGCCTGGCGGGCAGCCGACCCAACCTGTGACGGCCCGCCGCCGCTATCCTGATGCGCCGTTGGTGGGCGTGGGCGTGGCGGTTTTTGACGGCGCGGGCCGGGTGCTGTTGGTGCAGCGCGGCAACCCGCCGCGCGCCGGGCAGTGGGGGCTGCCCGGTGGGTTGGTGGACCTGGGCGAGCGCCTCGTCGATGCCGCACGCCGCGAGGTCAATGAGGAGTGCGCCGTCGAGGTCGAGATCGGCGGCATTGTGGGGACTTTCGAGCCGATCGAGCGCGACGCTGCCGGGCGGATCGAATATCATTATGTGGTGATCGACTTTTGGGCGCGGCTGCGCGACGGCACGGCGCAGGCCCAAGACGACGCCGCCGCCGTCGCCTGGGCGGCGATGGCCGATCTGGACGCCTATCAGCTCCAGCCCGATTCGCGCCGTGTGGTCGAAGATGCCTTTCAAGCCTGGTCGGCTGCCTAGACCGGGCGTATTCAGCTTTGTCTACCATCCAACAGCCAGCTAGACGCCACCGGACGCCACGCAGACAGCGCCAAAGTGAAACCACCGATGGAGACGAATCCACAGAGCGGCGCGCCCCTTCCTCCCTTTGAACTGGCCCAAATTCACCGCCGCTTGCTGCACTTGAGCAATCAGGTGGAGGCGTTGCAGGATTTGGTCCAGCAGACGGCCATCAGCCTAAACCAGGAGACGGCGCAGCTTGCGCTGCTGGTGCAGCATCTCACCAAGACGGCGCGGCGCGAGGAGCCGTTGGCGGATCGCCTGGTCGAGTTCACCGAGCAGATGAGCGCCGACCATGAGCAGTTGATCTTCCTCAGCCGCAAGCTGACCGAGCTGGCAACACAGGAACAGTTGGTGCGGCTGGCGACGCTGGTGGCGACACAGACACAGGTGATGGAACTGGCCGAGCGCGTGCGCGAGTTGAGCCGCGTGCAGCAGCGTGCCATCGACCGGGACGAAAACCGCGAGCGCCAGGTGGGCGGCGTGCTGGATACGCTCAACGCCGTGTTGGTGGGCCGCCATGCGCTGCAAGAGGAGGCGCGCACGCCGTCGCCCGAAACGCTGGACGAGGTGCGCAGCCAGGCGCGCGGCGATTTCGCCGCCGATTTTTTGCCCGCGCTCGACGGGCTGGAAGCCGTCTTGGACGAAGGGCGCATGCTCTTGGCGCGCCAGCGCCAGGAGATCGCCGAGTGGAGCCAGGGCCATCATGACCCGCGCGCCGCCTCCAGTGGGCTGGTCAACCGGCTGCGTTCGCGGCTGGCCGGGGAGAGCGAAGAGGGCATGGCGCTCACCCCCGGCAGCCCGGAGAGCGTGGCCGCGGCCAAGCTCTTGAGCAGTTGGCTCAAGGGGTTGGCGTTGGTGCGTGACCGCTTTATCGCGCTGATGGCCCAAGAGGGTATTCAGCCGATCGCCGCCCTGCGCCAGCGCTTCGACCCCGGCCTGCATGTGGCGGTGCAGAGCGAGCCGCGCGGCGATCTGCCGCCCGACACGGTGGTGCGCGAGGTACGCAAAGGTTTTCGCCAGGGCCGGCGCGTGCTGCGCTATGCCGAAGTGGTGGTGGCGCGGCCGCCCGCTGCGCCGCCCGCTGTTCCCCCGCCGCGTGAGCCTCCGCCCACACCCTTCACCCACGATTAATCGCTATCGACCTGTAGCTGCCATGTCTGCATTCCGCCGCGCAGCCGGCGCGGCCAACGTGCGGCGGGCTGCCGGGTTACGATGGGTTGCCACACTTGCAGTTTCACCGTTTCTAGACTGGTTTCAAGGAGCCAAAGATGAACCGTCCGCCCGAATCGTTTGTCCTGGTCGACGAAGAGCGCCTGCTGGCCTTTGCCGTGGCCTGTTTTGAAAAGGCCGGTCTCCGCCACGACCACGCCGCCACGATCAGCCGTCTGCTGGTCAATTCCGACCTGCGCGGGGTGCGCAGCCACGGCACGCGCACCGTCAACCACTACTGCCAAGCCTTTGAGGAGGGCCGCCTCAACCCGCAGCCCACTATCCGCCAGGTGCATGAAACGCCGACCGCGGTGGTGCTGGATGGCGACGGCACGCTGGGCTATTGGCCGATGGTGCAGGCCACCGAAGGGGCGATTGCCAAGGCCAAGGAGGTCGGCATCGGCATGGGGCTGGTGCGCTCGATCGGCCACTATGGGTCGGCGGGCCACTATACGCGCATGTGCATGGACGCGGGCTGCATCGGCTATTCGGTGCAGGGCTATCGCAACCAGGGGCGCTATGGCAACGACGGCGGCGGGCCAAACCCGCAGGCGTTGCTCGGCTATTTTGGCAACCCGCCGATCAGCTTTGCCATCCCTGCCGGCGAGGAAGAGCCGGTGGTGCTGGATGCGGCGACCTGTATCCTGGCGGACTATCAGCGCGGGCCGGAATATGAGGAACTCTTTTCGATGATCCCGGCGGCATTTTTCAAGAGCATCGGCTATGGCGCAGTCGCCAGCCTGATGGGCGGCGGGCTGACCGGCTTCACCATCTCCGACGAGTCGCTGGCGCGCTGGCCGGGGGCGCGCAACGGCGGCATGGTGCTGGCGATCCATGTGGATGCGGTTGTGCCGGAGGCGGTTTTCCGCGCCGAGACCGACCGCATGGTGCGCGATATTCGTGAGACCTATACGCCCATGCCGGGCACGGATCGCGCCCTGCTGCCGGGAGCGATTGAGGCCGAGCGCATGGTCTATCATCGCCGGCAGGGGATCCGCTATGGCGAGATGGAGCAGGAGGCAGCGCGCAAGGCCAGCGCCCGTTTGGGCGTGCCCCTGCCGTGGGAGGAGTAGACGCTAAGCCAGAGGAATAAGCGCATGTTGCCGGAGTTCGCCCTGCCCGACAAGATTTGCCAAGAGCGTGAGGCGGGGATCTTGCGTCTGCTGCAAGACCCGCCTCTGGTGGATCGGCTGGATCTGCCGGCGAACTTCGGCCTGCTGGCAGCGGCAGGGATGGCGGACAATCCAACTGGACACAAACCGCGGAGACCATTGGGGGCGCTATCGAGAGTCCATCTACGCTGGGAGCATACTTCGGCTGGCCGAGGCGTATGGCGTGGCATCGCCTCCAATGCTCGCCGCATACAT
>QEUY01000263.1 GCA_003577365.1 Chloroflexota bacterium
ATGTTGCGCCGAGGAACCGCCCAGCGCGGCCAGGTCCGGCGGCGTCCAGCGCCCCGTGTAGCGTTCGCGATAGCCGTCGGGCGGCGGATAATCGTCGACATGGTTCTGGTGATGCGGCTCCAGATAGGAGATAAAGAGAAAGAACGGTTCGGCCTGGTGCGCGTCGATATAGCGGATGGCGGCGTCGGTCAGCGCGTCGACGCGGTAGCCGGGCAGCTTGACCTGCTTGCCGTCCGTGTCGAACATCACCGTGTCATAGGCGTCCGACGTGAACTCCAACAAGTTAGAGGCCAGCCATTCCTGATAGCCGGCGCGCTCCTCCGGCGGCACCGGGTCCTGCGTGCCCAGATGCCACTTGCCGATATAGCCGGTGGCGTAGCCGCCCGCCGCAAAGCTCTGCGCCAGCGTTGGCAGGCCACGCCGCAGCGGGATGCCGTTGCGATAGGCGCCGGTATTGGTGGCATACATGCCCGTCTGTAGACAGGAGCGGGCCGGGCCACAGACCGGCTGGCAGGTGTAGGAGTAGTGGATATCGGCCCCCCGGCGCGCCAGCCGGTCGAAATTGGGCGTCAGGTCTAGGGGGTTGCCGTGGATGCCGGTCGTGTCCCAACGCTGTTGGTCGGTGAAGAAGACGATCACGTTGGGCCGGTCGGCGCGTTGCCTGGTCATGCTCAACTCATTTCTACATGTGCGGTGTATAAAGTCCAGCTTCGTAGCGGCGGTATCGGCGCCACTTGTGGCGCGCCGGTCTGCTCTGTGCCAGCCCCAGACGGCGGTACAATACCGCCGCTACGGTGAGTTCTATGCCCGATGTACGGTTTTCCAACCGAGCCAACGGATGCCGGCGTCTCCGTAGAGAGTCTAGGACGTGCGCGCAAAGAGCGGGTCGGCCTCTTCCTTGATCTGCCGCGCCACCTCGGCGGCAGGTTCGGCGCCGCTCCAGAGCAGGTCCATCTTCGGCGTGTAGATGCGCTGCGTAATCTCCGGCCACAGCGGGTGCACCGGGTCGCGCACCACATATTCCTGCGCCTGGGCAAAGGCATGTGAATTGCTGGGCGGCTTGCTGGGGTCTTGGAAGGCTTCGGAGGTGACCACCGAGACGCGGGCCGGCGTGGTCGCGCCCACGGATACCTCATCCAGCTCCGCTTCGGGGCTGGAGATAAACTTGACGAACTCCCACGCCCAATCCGGGGCCTTGGTTGCGGCGGCCGCCGCCCAGCCGGTGCCGCCGCCGCCCGTGCCGCGGCGCTCACTCTTGCCCAGCGGGATCGTGCCCACGTCCCACTTGAAGGATTCAATCGTGCGATACTGGTTGACCGACGACGGGTTGTTGATCATCATGCCTACGATGCCGCTGGCAAATAGCTCAAACCCGCCCAATTCCGACTCCAGGTCAGGCCGCGGCGCCACGCCATGCACGTGCATCAGGTCTTGGACAAACTGCAACGCCTCGACCGAACCTTCATCGGTCATGGCCGAATCGGTCGCCAGGCCGCGGTCGTCCTTGTGCACCAGCGCGCCGTTGTTGGAGTAGAGCCAGGAGGCCCAAGGGCGTTGATTGCGGTTGACCAGGAAACCCCACTGCGCCGTGCGCTCGCCCTCTTTCTTGGTCAGCGCCTGTGCGGTCTCCAGGAACTTCTCAAAGGTCCAGGTCGTGTCCTCCCAATCGGCGGGCGGCAGTTCCAGCCCCGCCGCCTCAAAGAGGTCGATATTGTAGAAAAGGTTCTGGTTGCCGTAGTCGCGCGGCAGGGCATAGGTCTTGCCGTCCCACTGATATAGCTCAATCGCACTGGGCCGGAAGTCGCTCAGGTCATAGCTGTCGCGCGCAAAATAGTCGTCCAACACCAGATGCATCTGCTTCTCGGCCACGGTGACGATCGGCGTCACTTCCTGCAGATAGCGGTAGATATCGGCAGGGGTGCCCGCGGCAAAGAGCGTCTGAATCTTGGTCGTGTATTCCTGCGGTACGGTCTGGTGGTCGATCTTGACATTGGGATGGGCTTCCATAAACTTCTGCGCCCAGCCATCGCGCACCTTGATGTGCCCTTCGTTGATCGTATCGACAATAAAGGTGAGCGTGACCTGCTCTTCGGCGGGGGCCGATTCGCCGCCCGCCGATGTGGACGCGCCGGGCGCGGTTGCGGGCGCGCACGCCGCCAACCCCAGCGCGCCGGCCGCGGTGAGCGCAGCCCCGCGCAGAAAATCACGACGGTTCAACATGCGGTGCGTAGACATAGCTAGGTTCCTTTTCCGTGGACTTGATGCAAAAACCAGATCGGCTACTGCTTAACCCCCGTAAAGACAATCCCCTGCATAAAGTAACGCTGCGCCGAGAAGAACAACACCAGCACGGGCAGCATCGTCAGCAGCGAGGCCGCCATCAGCAGATTCCAACTGGTGCTGGCTTCGCCTTGGAACATGCGCAGACCCAAGGCCAGCGTGAATTTTTCCTGGCTGTGCAGATAGATCAGCGGCATCAGGAATTCGTTCCACGTCCCGTTAAAGACAAAGATCACCACGATGATCACCGCCGGCTTGGCCAGCGGCAAGATGATGCGCCAGAAGACGCCCCAGTTCGAACAGCCGTCGATGCGCGCCGCGTCGTCCAGGTCGCGCGGCAGCGTCATCAGGTACTGGCGCACCAAAAACGTCAGCCACGGCCCGCCAAAGAAGTTGGGCAGGATCAGCGGCCAGTAGGTGTTGATCCAGCCGAAATTCTTAAACAGGATAAACTGCGGGATCAACGTGACATGCGGCGGCAGCATCATCGTGGAGAGCATGAGCAGGAACATGAAGTCGCGGCCCCACCAGCGCAGCCGCGCAAAGGCAAAGGCCACCAGCATGATCGAAATGACCTTGCCGGCAATGCTCAACCCCGTGATATAGCTGGTGTTCCACAGATAGCGCCAGAAGGGGATTTTGGTCACGGCGTCGGCGTAGTTCTGCCAGACGATCTGGCTGGGGATCCACTTGGGCGGGAAGATAAAGACCTCCCCCGGCGACTTCAGCGAGGTGGAGACCGTCCACGCCAGCGGGATAAACATCAGCACGACCCCGGCCAGCAGCAGCAGATGGGCGGCCAGGTGGCCGAGCCGGCGGCGCTGGCGAAAGGTCAGGCGCGCGGGCTGTGCATTGGAGACTGGCGTCGCGGATGTAGTCGGCGTGGAGGTAGCAGCCATGGGTTAGCCCTTTCGCTCGTCGCCCTCGTAATAGACCCACAGATCGGACAAGCGAAACAAGATCAGGGTCAGAATGAGGATATAGGCAAACAGCAGCCAGGCCAGTGCGCTGGCAAAGCCCATGCGGAAATATTCAAAGGCGTTGCGGTAGAGATAGAGCAGCAGGAAGAGCGTGGCGTTATTAGGGCCGCCGTCGGTCATGATAAAGGCCTGGGTAAAGATCTGCAGCGCGGCGATCAACCCCGTCACCAACTGGAAAAAGAGCACCGGCGTCATCATGGGCAGCGTCACATACCAAAAGCGGCCCCAGCCGGTCGCGCCGTCCACCTGCGCCGCTTCATAGAGGTCGGTGGGGATGCCCTGCAGCCCGGCCAAATAGATCAGCGCGCCGCTGCCCACGCCCCACACGCTCATGATCACCAGCGAAGGCAGCGCCCAGCGGGGGTCGCCCAGCCAACTGGGGCCGGTGATGCCAACATAGGCCAGCATGGTGTTGAACAGTCCAAACTCGGTCGAAAAGAGCCAGCGCCACAAGAGCGCCACGGCCACACCCGACAGCACCGAGGGCATATAGAAGGCGGTGCGGTAGAACCTCAGCCCCTTGATGTCGGTGTTGAGCAGGAGGGCCAGGAGTAACCCCGTCACCAGATGCAGCGGCACGCTCGTAACTGCATAGATCGTGGTGACTTTGAGCGCCTGGGCGACCAGCTTGTCGTCCATCATGGCGGTGATGTTCTCAAAGCCGACCCAGCGCGGGCTGCTGATCAGGTCCCATTCCGTGAACGCGATCACCAGCGAGGCGATCATGGGGCCGAGCGTCCACAGGATAAAGCCGATGATCCAGGGCGAGGCAAAAAGCCAGCCGTCCAGATTGCGCCGCAGGACCGTGCGGCTGAGACCGCGGGGCTTTGGTCGGGGGACGGATGAAAGCGCAGGTTTGGCTGTGGTGGTCACAAAATCACTCCTGCCTGTGCGCCGAGGCCGGCGCCCATGGGCCTGACGGGGAACGCAACAGCCGGGGCTGTGCGCCGGGCGGCTCTCTACCGCACCCAGATCGCGCCGAGAGGAATACAGGATGCTGCGTCATATACTTGGTTGCAGCTTCGATTATAGAATATCCAGGGCGATCACACAACGCCATAGACCGGCGGCGCATGTGGGCCGGAAAGACACACCGCCAGAATGTGCGCGCCATCCCAGAAGGACGGACCTTGGCCTTAGCTTCGGGCGGATCCATCGGCAGCGGCTAGGGCGGGAAGCGTTTTTCCTGGCCGTAGGGGAAGATGTCCACGATCTCGCCGGCGCGGTGGCGCGCCTGCATCTCCTGCCAAAATGCGACGGTAAACAGCTCGCCGTGACTTTTGTCCAAGGCCGCGGCCAGCGGCGGCGGCAGCCACAGAAAGGTACGCAACTCTTCGGGGAAGATGTCGTTCTTGCCGACGGCAAACCAGGGTTCAGCCGCGATCTCGTCCTCATAGGTGCGCGCCGCCGGCAGCGTGCGAAAGACGCAGCCGTCCAGAAAACAGACCTCGTCATAGTCATACAGCACGACCCGGCCCTGGCGCGTCACCCCAAAGTTTTTAAAAAAGAGATCGCCGGGAAAGATATTGGCCGCGGCCAGGTCGCAGATGGCATTGCCATAGTCCACCACCGCAGCCTGCGCCTTCTCCAGCTCCATCTCCTTGAGATAGAGATCCAGCGGGTAGATACGCCGCTCGGTGTACAGATGGCGGATGACCACCTGCCCATCGACCACCGTCACGCTCTCCGCGGCCACGCTGAGCAGCTCATCCAACAGCGGCTTGGCAAAGCGGTCGCGGGCAAAGACAAGATGTTCAAACTCCTGCGCGTCGACCATACGCCCCACGCGGTCATGTTCAAAGACCAGCCGGTAGCGCGCCATCACCTCCTGGCGCGTGGTCGTCTTGGGGTCGGCAAAGCGGTCTTTGATCACCTTAAACACAATGTCATAGGAGGGCAGGGTAAAGACCGCCATCACCATGCCCTTGGCGCCGGGCGCGATCTGAAACTGGTCATTGGAGTTGTTCAGGTGACGGTAGAGGTCGCGAAAAAGCACCGTCTTGCCGTGGCGGTGATAGCCGATCGCCGTATAGAGTTCGGCCACCGGCTTGAGCGGCAGGATCGACTGTAGAAAGCCCACCAGCGCGGCGGGGTGGTCGGCCTCCACATGGAAATAGGAGCGCGTAAAGCTAAAGACCATGCTGGCCTCGTTCTCGGTCAGCAGCACGGTATCGACGCGCAGCCCGCGGCTGCCATGGATCAAGGGCAGGATGATCGGCAGAATACGGTTGCGGCGGCGCACCCGCCCGATCAGATACGCGCCCTTGTTGCGATAGAAAACCGCCGTCAACATCTGGATACGGTCAAAGTCCGCCGTCGTCCACGCCTGCACCAGCGCCGCATCCAGCGCGGCGGCGGCGCGGGCCGCATCACGGGTGCGGTCTTCAAAAGGCACGTCCAGCGCACAGTCGGCCAAGATGGCGTCCACGACGCTGCGCGTCGTGGTCAGTTTGACATAGGAGCGATGGATCGGGGCCTCGTCGCCGCTGGGCAGATGCGTCGCGCCCAGCCACACAAACTCCAGGTCGGGCCGCACGCCGCGGATGGCGAGGACGCGCCGGATCACCGAGTTAAAGAAGGTCTCGGCCAGTTCCAGGTCGTTGCGTTGGGCGATCAACTTGGCATAGACTTCTTTGATCGCCAGCCAGAGCGGTTC
>QEUY01000264.1 GCA_003577365.1 Chloroflexota bacterium
ATCTGCTGGATCTGATCGGGCGGCGGCGGTTGGCCCAACGGGTGATAGCGCAGCGTGTATTCGTGCAGGTAGGCGGGCTGCGCGGCGCCGTTGGCATTGGCGGCGTCTTTCAGCCCGCGCGGGAAAAGAAAGCCCACGCCCAGCGGGGCCGCGCCTGCGTCCAACCAGACGATGCGCCCGCCCAACCTGGGCAGCACGACTTGCAGGAAATGATAGGGGAAGAGCGTCGGGTTCTCGCCTGCGTGGAGCAGCGCGCCAATTCGGTCGATCTCTGCGCTCCACGCAGGGCCGTGAGGATCGATCAATCGGGCGTTCATGGCGTCAGGTGAAAGAACTTGCGCCCGGCTCGGTGCGTGCCTGGCGCGCCAGATAGAGCACAATGCTGCCGGCCACGGCGGCATTGAGGCTTTCGACTGCGCCGACCGTGTGCAGCCGGATCAAAAAGTCGCACCGCTCGCGCGTCAGGCGGCTGAGACCGCTGCCCTCGCTGCCCACAACCAAGGCCAGCGCCCCGCCCAAGGTTTTAGGGTCGACCAGCGGCGCGGCGGGGTCGTTTTCAAGCCCGGCCACCCAGATGTTGCGCTGCTTGAGTTCCTCGATCGTGCGGTTGAGGTTGGTCACCTGCGCCACCCGCATACGCTCTACTGCGCCCGAACTGCTGTTGCTGACCGCAGGGGTGACGCGCGCTGCGCGGCGGTCGGGGAGGATGATGCCGTGGACGCCCATGGCTTCGGCGGTGCGGATCAACGTGCCCAGGTTCTGCGGGTCCTGCACATGGTCGAGGATGAGCAGAAAGGGCGCTTCGCCCAGCTTGCGCGCGTGGGCCAAGATGGCGTCCACCTCGACATAGGGGTAGTCGCCCACTTCCAGCGCCACGCCTTGGGGGCTGGCCTGCTGCTGGGCCAGCCGGTCGAACAGCCCCCCTTTGATCGTGCGCACCGGCAAGTTGGCAGCCTGGGCCGCTGACGCGATCTCCGCCACGATCCCGCTGGGCGTGGACTGGGGATCGCCTTCGAGCCAGAGGCGGTAGATGCGCCGCCGTCCGGCGCGCAGCGTCTCCAGGACGGCGTGGCGGCCATAGATCAGTTCACTCATGGGGTCACTGCTCTTGATAGCGCCACTGCGTTCCGTCCGGCCCATCTTCTAGGGCAACGCCAAGCTCCTTGAGGCCATCGCGCACTTTGTCGGCCAGCGCCCATTGTTTGGCGGCGCGCAGGTCGGCGCGCACCTGGACGAGCAGGTCGACAAAGGGGCGCGCGGCCAGTTCGTTACCGTTTTCGGCGGCGGGTTCGCTGAGGGCCAGCCCCAGCACGCCCGCCAACTGTTGAAGCGTGCGCTGCGCGGCTTGATAGAAGGGGCCGCCGACGCCGGCATCGCGCCCGGTGTTGATGGCGCGCACCAGTTCAAAGAGCGCGGCCAGGGCGCTGCTGGTGTTGAAATCGGCGTTCATGGCTGCGATAAAGGCGGCGCGGGCGTTTTCGGCGGCCTGGCGCAGGCTGTCGGCTTCGGGGCCGGTGGTCTTGCCGCCTGTGGAGGGGCGCAGCCCGCTGCGCAGGCGGCTCAGGGCGCGCTCGGCTCCGGCCAGGGTCTCGTCGTTGAAGACGATCGGCTTGCGATAGTGGCCGGTGAAGATCAGCATGCGCAGCACATCGGGGCTGTGCTTGCTGAGGAAGTCGTCGATCGTGACCAAGTTGCCGAGCGACTTGCTCATCTTTTCGCCGCCGAACTGCAACATGCCGTTGTGCATCCAATAGCGGGCGAGCGGCTTGCCGGTCAGGCTCTCGCTCTGGGCGATCTCGTTTTCGTGATGGGGGAAGATCAGGTCGTTGCCGCCGCCGTGGATGTCGATCGTCTCGCCCAGGTGATGCAGACACATGGCGGAGCATTCGATGTGCCAGCCGGGGCGACCCGGCCCCCAGGGGCTGTCCCAGGCCGGTTCGCCGGGCTTGGCCGATTTCCACAGCGCAAAGTCGGCGGCGTTTTCCTTGCGTGCGTCTTCGGCCACGCGCGTGCCGCTCATGGCTTCTTGCAGGCTGCGCCCGCTGAGACGGCCATAGTCGGGGTCTTTGTCGACGCGGAAGTAGACGTCGCCGTCTAGCTCATAGGCATAGCCCAATTCGCCCAGTTCCTGGATAAAGCGAATGATCTGCGGGATCTCGCTGCTGACGCGCGGGTAGATGTCGGCGGGCATGACGTTGAGATCGCGCAGGTGGCGCAGATATTCTTCGGCATAGTGGTTGGCGAGCGCGATCGGGTCTTCGCCGCGTTCGTTGGCGCGGCGGATGATCTTGTCGTCGACGTCGGTGAAGTTGGTGGCATATTGCACGGCGTAACCGCGAAAGAGCAGATAGCGCCGCACCATGTCAAAGACGATGGCTGCCATGGCGTGGCCCACATGGGCATCCGAATAGACGGTGGGTCCGCAGACATACATGCGGACCTTACCCTCTTCCAGCGGGATGAACTCCTCTTCGGCCCGGGTGAGGGTGTTATAGATACGCAACCCCATGAATCGCTCCTGTTACCGTTGCTCTGCTTCTGTTTCGGGGACGGCAAAGACCAGCCGTCCGGCGTTGGTCTGCAAGACCTTGGTCACCTGGACGATGACCTCTTGGTTGAGGAATTGGCGACCGTTTTCGACCACGACCATGGTGCCGTCTTCCAGATAGCCGACGCCCTGGCCGATCTCTTTGCCGACCTGGATGATCTTAATCGGCATGCCTTCGCCGGGCAAAAAGACCGACTTGACGGCGTTGGCCAGTTCGTTGATGTTGAGCACCTTGACGCCCTGCAGCCGCGCCACGCGGTTGAGGTTATAGTCGTTGGTGATGATGGCCCCGCCCAGGTCGCGCGCCAGGCTGATCAGCTTGTCGTCGACCTGTTGGGCGTCCTGGGGGTCGACGTCGATAAATTCGATGTGTACGTCGGGGTTCTGTTGCAGCCGGTCGAGCATCTCCAGCCCGCGACGGCCGCGGTTGCGACGCAGCGTCTCGGAGGAATCGGCGATATATTGCAGTTCGTTGAGCACAAAGCGCGGCACGGCCAGGTGGCCCAACAAAAAGCCGGTGTCGGCGACGTCGGCGATGCGCCCGTCGATGATCACGCTGGTATCGAGCAGCAGGGTGGGCTGCTCGGCCAGAGGGGGGGTGGCTGCCGGCAGCGGCGCAGACCGCGGCCGGATCAGGCTCATGAAGTCCTCTTTGCGCAGCACCATGATGGTCGCGCCCAGATAGCCAAAGAGGATCACGGCGACAAAGGGCAGGATGGGGCCAAAGGGCGAGGGCAGCCGCGAGAGCGGATAGGCCAGCAGCGCGGCGATCAGCAGCCCCAAGCAAAGGCCCGTAGTGCCGGCGATCAGGTCTTCCATGGGCACGCTGCGCAGGCTGTTGCGCGCGGCGCGCGCCGGGGCGATCAGAATCCAGGGCGCGAGCAAATAGCCCAGCAGTGCGCCCGCAAACATCGACCCCCAGATGGTGGGTGCGGTCCAGGTGGTTAATTCATAGGTGCCGGCCAGGGCGACGCCCAGGTAGTAGCCGACGAAGCCATATAACAGGGCGCCAAGCACTCGCAGCACAGGGCCGAGGCGCATACGGGTTACTCTCCTCACGCGATCAAAGCGAGAAATGGGCCGTGCCATCGCCGCGGCAGCCGCCGGCGGTTATACAGCACGCTCAGTCCATGTGGTTTTCAATGATGACGCCGGCGCGGCCATTTTCATACGCCCGTCATTGTCTATGCATCATACCCGAAAAGCAGCGTGAGGGCAATCGTTTTGCCTCTGGTAGCGCCTAACGTTGCTGCTGAAGTTCGGTGTAGAGTTCGAGCAGGCGGCGGGCGTTGTTTTCGACTGACAGGGGTCGGCTGTGTTCGACGGCCTGACGGCTCATGGTTTGGCGCAGCGCCGCGTCTTGGGCGAGGCGTAGAAAACGTAGGCCAAAGCTGAGGTCGTTGTTCTCGGCGACGAAGCCGGTCTGACCGTCGACAATGATATCGGCGACGCCGGGGGAGCGGATGCCCAGGGCAGGCAGACCGGCCGCGCCCGCCTCGATAAAGGTGAGGGGGTGGACTTCGCTGACACTGGCGGAGACGAAGAAATCTGCCAGCGCCATATAAGCGGGGATCTTCTCGTAGCCGACGCCGCCGGTGAAGTGGACACGCGCGCCGAGATTCAGCTCGCGCGCCAGTTCGCGCAGTGGTTCTAGGTCCGGCCCCTCGCCGACAAGCATCAGATGGACCGGTTCGTATTCGGCGGCGACATAGGCAAAGAGTTGCAGCAAGCGGTCGATACTCTTTTCGCCGCTCATGCGGCCCACATACATCGCCACGACGGCGTCGTCGGGCAGGCTGAGGCTGGCGCGGGTGATGCAGTGATCCGGATGGGTGAAGCGCGCCACGTCGACGCCGTTGGGGATGACGACGATCTTGCCTTGCACGCCCCATTCACGCATGATCGCGGCCACGCTCTCGCTGGGCGCGACCAGGGCGCTGCAGCGCTGGCTGAAGGAGTGGAAGTAGGTCTGCAGCGCCGTTTCCGAGACGGCCGCGGGCAGGATTTTGAGATACTGTTTGACGTAAAGATCGTAGCGCGTGTGGTTGGTAAAGACCATCGGGATGCTGTAGCGGTTGGCGCAGTACAACCCAAAGCTGCCGCTGACAAAGGGGTGGTGGACATGCAACACGTCCATATGGCTGAGCAGCTTGCGGCTGCGGCTGTTGAGCATCACGCTGACATGATAGCCGGTGTCGGCCAGGGGGATGCCGGGGATGCGGATCACGTTTGGCTCGTCGTCTTCATAGTCTTTGCCGCTGGGCACAAACAGCCATACCTCTTCGCCCCACTGTTCGAGGCAGCGTTTGAGCATGGCGATGTGGTGGACGACGCCATTGGTGGAGGGTTTATAGATGTCGGTCAGGAGGGCGATTCGCATAGAATCCTGTCTGTCGGACGCCTGGACTTTGGACAACGGTGCGACGGGGCGGCTCTGGTCGGTCTCGGTGGATTGATCTTAGCACCGGCCGCGCGCTGTGACAACTTGGCGAGTGTACGGGAAAGCGCGCTCATCTGGAGGATTGGCCGGGAATGGGATAAAATACTGTCTTTGTGACACCGGCTGGTGACCGGCCCGGCCCGGTGATGAAGGTGTTTTGATCAAAAGGAGTGGAGAGGGAATGGCTAACCGGCGCACACTATTGGGCATTTTCGCCCATCCCGACGATGAAAGCTTTGGCCCCGGCGGCACGTTGGCGCGCTACGCTGCCGAGGGCGCACAAGTGCATGTGATCATCGCCACCGACGGCATCGCCGGCTCGGTGGAAGACCCGGGGCATGTCAAGGATCATGAGACGCTGGCCCAGGTGCGTTCGACCGAGCTTGCGAATGCGGCGGTGGCGCTGGGGATCACCAGCATCTGGTCGCTGCCCTACCGTGACAGCGGGATGCGCGGCGCGCCCGACAATGAGCACCCCGATGCGTTGGTGCAGCAGCCGGTCGAAGCGTTGGCGCAGGAGATCTTAGACTATATCGAGCGGCTGCAGCCCCAGGTGATCGTGACCCACGACCCCTATGGCGGCTATGGGCATCCGGACCATGTGCGTGTGTGCGAGGCGACGACCGCGGCGTTTCACTTGGCGCGCCAGCAGCGCCCGCGCGCCGGCTACAGCGGGCCGCAAAAGCTCTATTACACGGCGTTCGACAAGCGTTTTCTCCGCTTGACGGTGCAGGTGATGCCCTGGATGGGGCAGGACCCCACGGCGATCGGGCGCAACAAGGACATCAATTTGGTGGAGATCAGCCGGTGGGAGACGCCGATCCACGCGCGCGTGGATGTCAGCCGCTATCTGCCGCAAAAGCTGGCGGCCAGCCTGGCCCATGCCAGCCAATACAGCGGCGGGCCGACCTTTATCCGCGTCCTGCAATACAGCGGCGGGCCGACCTTTATCCGCGTCCTGCCGAGCTTTCTGCGCCGGCGCTTTCTGGGCATGGACACCTATACGCGCGCCTATCCAGCGCCTAATGGGCGCATTGAGCGGGACTTGTTTGCCGGCGTAGTCTAGGGGGCTGCGGGCGCGCCCGGCGCGGGGCTTGCATCGCTCTATGGCTCCAGGTACACTAATTGGGTGTGCTACAATTGGGCGCGCTGCCCAGATACACGAGGGCTGTCGCGGCGGTTGGTGGAGGTCGCGGGCGAAGGCACGGGGGCGAGGACTCGTCCACAACGCCGCAATCACAGCGTAATCACAGGGGTGTGGCAAGATCAGAGCGGGAAATTCCCCTTTGGACATCAAAGAACCATGAGCATTTGCCGCGCAAGCGGCAGTAACGAGGCGCGTATGATGACCCAATCGAAGCACAGTTCGCCGGCGATCATGGCCCCGCTGCGACGCGCGCTGCGGCCTCTGGCGCATTGGGCACGACGCTCTCCAGTGGCGATGACCCTGGCGGGGACCCTTCTTTTTTTGTTGACAGGCACGGCGCTGGCGGCTGCGGTGGCGGGCAGCGAGGAGGTCTATATTCTGCCCAAGGGCCAGGTGGTCTCCGATGACCTCTATGTCAGCGCGCGCGAGGTGCTGATCGAGGGTACGGTCGAGGGCGACCTGGTGGCGGCGGGCGCGTATATCGAGGTCAGCGGGGTGGTGATGGGGGACGTGATGGCCGCGGGCGCGGGCATCGTCGTCAGCGGCGCCGTGCAAGACGATGCGCGGCTGGCCGGGGGCGGCATTGTGGTCTCCGGTTCGGTCGGCGATGATCTCTTTGCCGCGGGCGGCGGCGGCTGGCCTGCCGCCTTGTATGTGCCCATGCGCATCGACGGCCGCGAGGTGCCGCAGGGGGTGCAGTTCCCCGGTGGGGCCAGTGTGGGCGGCGATGCTTATATCGTGGGCGGTTCGGGTGCGCTGGCCGGGTCGGTGGGCGGCAACCTCTTCGCCGGCATGAACCAGTTGGTCTTTGCCGGGAGCGTGGCGGGCGATGCCGACCTTAACGCCGCCCGCCTGACCGTCGACGAGGCGAGCCGGGTGCAGGGGACGCTGCGCTATTCGAGCAGTGAAGCGGTCGGCGTGCCGGAAGCGGTCGCGACCTCGGTGGAGCGCAAGGCCTGGGAGACACAGGTGCAGGTGCGCGAACGCAAGCCGGTGCAGGGGTTTTTGTGGTGGGTGGTGCGCACGGCGGTGATCATCGTGGGGTTGTGGGTGATCGGCTGGCTGGCGCTGACCTTTGCGCCCAATGCGCTGGCCGCGCCGCTGGCGACCTTGACGCGTGAGCCGGCGGAGTCGGGCATCTTGGGGATAGTGGCGGCAGTGGCGGTGCTGCCGGTCTCGGCGGCGCTGGTCTTTTTGGCGATCCTGGTCTGGGGCTGGTTCCCCGGCGGGGTGGCGGTGGCCGCGCTGCTCTTGGGGCTGGTGGGCGTTGTCTGGCTGGTCAGCCCTGCGCTGACGGGGCTGTGGCTGGGGCGCAAGCTGGGCGGCGTGACCGGCGCAGGGCAGGGCGATCTGGTGGCCCTGCTGCTGGGCATCGCGCTGATCGTCCTGGTGGGCCGGCTGCTGGCGCTGATCCCCTGTGTTGGCCCGCTGGCCTACCGCATGGTCTATCTGTTGAGCTTTGCGCTGGCGGTGGGCAGTTGGTTGATGACCCTGCGGCGCAAGCGCGTGCCGCAGGCTGCCCCGGCGGCCTAGGCGGGGCAGGGGTCGGCCGCGGAGATTGGCGCGGAGATTGGCGCGGAGATAGCTGTGGAGATTGCCGAGAAGCTCTACATAGGCGATGTGGTCGAGATGCGCAAGGCGCACCCCTGCGGCGGCACGCTGTGGACGGTGGTGCGTGTGGGCGCGGATATCGGCCTGGTCTGTCAAACCTGTGGGCGACGGGTGCTGCTGCCGCGGCGGCGCTTCGCCCACCAAGCCAAGCGGTTTGTAGCGCGGGGGAGTCCTCCTGAGGGGGCAGCGGATGAAACGAAGTGAACTGGTCGCCTACCTTGACGAATACCTGGGGATTAGCGAGGTGCAAGACTATGGCCCGCAGGGACTGCAGGTCGAAGGCCGCGAGGAGGTCAACAAGATCGTGGGCATGGTCGACGCGCATCTGCCGTGTGTGGTGCAGGCGCTGGAGGCAGGGGCCGATCTGCTCTTTGTGCATCACGGTATTTTGTGGGGAGGCGCCAAGCCGCTGCGCGGGGCGCATGGCCGGTTGGTGCGCACGTTGATGGCGGCAGACCTCAACCTCTATGCCGCGCATCTGGCGCTCGACGCCCACCCCGAGGTGGGCAACAATGCCGAACTGGCGCGGCGGCTTGGGCTGGAGATTTTAGAGCGTTGGGGGCGTGTCAACGGCACGGATTTGGCGGTGTTGGCCGCCGCGCCCAACGGCGCCAAGATGGACTACTTGGTCGACCGTTTCGAGCAGACCGTGGGGCCGGTGCAACTGGTGCAGCACCACGGCCCACGCATTGTGCATCGCGTGGGGATTATGAGCGGCGGCGGGGCCAAGTATGTGGAGGAGGCCGCGGCCCTGGGCTGCGATCTCTATCTGACCGGCGAGACCAGCCACGCCCAGTATTATGACGCGCTCGACGCGGGCATCAATGTGATCTATGGCGGGCATTACACCACCGAGATCGTGGGCGTGCAGGCGATTGGACGCCATCTTCAGGAGCAGTTTGGCCTGGAGTTTGAGTTTATCGACCTGCCGACGGGGTTGTAGCGCCGTCTCTGGCACAGCAGGCGTGGGGCCGGATGTCGAGCGACATCCGGCCCTTTTGTTTCCGGCTTGCCGTGCGGGCGCCGGTTAATTCCTGGGCTTGGGCGCGATGCCGGTCTTTGCTTGAAAGAGATGCGCGACCTCACCGGCCTCGGCATGGCGTCCACTGGCCTTTTTGCTGTAGATCAGGGCGTCATCGACCTTGACTTCGAAGCGCCCGCCGCTGGAGGGGATGAGGGTCAAGCTCTCGATCGCGGCGGTAAACAAGGTGATCAGTTCTTCCGCCAAACTGGCGGCGCGCGGGGCGTAATTTCATTGTGTACAGAACTCGATGCTGACCTGCACCTTGGACATGATCTCTCCTTTCGTGTTTTCTGAAGATGCGCCGCCCCAGTCTATCACAGCCCGGCTGGATCATCCCCAATTGGGCGAAGGCGGAACCCAGGCGCTCGGCAGAGCGTTGGCTGGGGAGCGCAGTCTAGAGAGCGCCGGCTTGGGCCGGAGGATTTGATGCAAGCATTGGGAGAATGCTATAGTACCCGGTATGAGTGAATTTGGACAGGAGCACAACCCGAGCGGCAGCGGCCCGCAAGCAGGCCAAGGGGAGACGCCCCGGCGCACAGGCTGGAGCCGCCGCCGTTTTTTGACCGGCGCGGGCGGTGTGGCGGCGGCGCTGTTGGCGGCGTGTGGCCGCTCACGTTCGACGCCGACGCCCTCGCCGCTGCCCTCGCCCACGGCAACCCAGGTCGGGCCGTCGAGTCTGTCGGGGCATCCGGCGGCAGGGGCCTACAACCTGCATCTGCCCGTGGTGCGCGCGCCGGGCGAGGCGCAGGTGGCGTTGGTGCCGGAGCCGACGCTGACGCCCACGCCACCCAAAGCGACCGATACGCCGGCCCCGCCGCCCCCCACGCCCACGCCACAGGCGACGCCCTTCCCGCCCGGCCCGCCCAGCAAGCTGGGGCTGTTTGTGGCGCGCAACGACCCGCAGGTCTTTGAGGTGTTGTCGACGCGCGCCGTGACGGTGGTCAAAACGCTGGAGCTAGACCGCAACTTCGTGGCGCAGATCAAACAGACCTCGCCCACCACGCGCGTGATCGGGCGCTTGCCCGACGGCGATCTGTCGCAGGTCGAGCTGGCGCAGTTGGACCCGATCCCGGCGGCGCACGCCTATGTGGAGCGGCTGCTGCCCTTTGCGGATGACCCGCAGCGGCGGCCCTATTTTGACGGCTGGGAGACCTATAACGAGCCGGTGGCAGGCAATGCCGAGGAGATGGCGCGCTGGGCCGACTTTGAGGCCGAACGCACACGCATCTTGGGCGAGCGCGGTATCCGCAGCGTGATCGGCAACTTCGGCACGGGCCAGCCGCGGATGGAACTGTGGGAGAGCTTCCTGCCCGCGGTGCAGGCTGCCCAGCAGTACGACGGCTGGCTAGGGCTGCATGAATATTCGGCCCCCACTATCTACTTTATGACCACGCGCGAAAATCAAGGGCGCTATCCCGGCGTGAGTCCGGAGGATACGGGCTGGCTGACGCTGCGCTATCGCCACGTCTATAACCAAATCTTGATCCCGCGCGGGCTGGCGATCCCCCTGGTCTTGACCGAGTTGGGGGTGGACGGTTATGTGCAAAATGATCGGCCCGGCCCGGCGGATGCGCGCGGCTGGCATCATTTCCAAGACTACTGGGCGCAGAACGGCTATGGGCTGTGGGGGCCGGGGGCCTATATCGAGCAGTTGGTCTGGTATGACGAGGCCATGCGCCAAAACGATTATGTGATCGGCGGCTGCATCTATGCCATGGCGGGCAGCCAGAGTTGGGAGTCGTATGACATCTTGGGGCCGGCGGCGGCGGTGCTGCAGCAGTATCTGAGTGTCCACGCGCCGGCGATTGCTGGGCAGTAGCGTGGAAGGTACGGACACGATATATCGTGTCCGTAATATCGTGTCCGTACGGGGGCGGAGGATTTCACCGCAAAGGACGCTAAGAGCGCAGAGGCTGGAGCAGAGAGGGAGTGGGGCAAGGTTTGTCTAGACCTGGTTCACGACATAGGCAGGGTGGGGAATCATGGCGTTGACGCAGCTTCACGCGGGGTTGTCGAATACCGCGGTCTTGTTTGTCGGCGTGATCGGCGTGTGGGCGCTGCTGCTGCGCATCCGCAGCCGCCCGCTCAACCCATCCTGGTATGGTGCGGCGGTGGTGGGCGAGATCGTCTTGGTGCTGCAAGGGCTGTTGGGCACGCTGCTCTACTTTCAGGGGCTGGACGTGATGTTGGCGCGCCCTTTTATGCACATCCTGTACGGCATCGTGGCGGTGGTGACACTGCCCGCCTCCTACAGCTATTTCGGCCATCTGGAAGACGACCGCGTCAAGACGCTGGCGATGGCGGTGACCTGTTTCTTCCTGTGGGGGATCCTGCTGCGCGCCAGCAACGTGGCGCAGTATCAGCTGCCGCCGCTGTAGCGAAAAACTCACCGCAAAGCCGCAGAGGGCGCAAAGAAGAGATAGAGAGAAAAAGCATAGCGGATAAGTGGCCTGCGTTGAGCGGGCCACTTTGGTTGATCGCCCCGCTATAGGCATCTGCCGGGAGCGTTGAGTTGCTCCTTAAGCCGCTCTCCTTGCTCCGGGCTTTGTGGCTTTGCGGTGAATCTGTGCAGGTCATTTGGTGCGCGATCGCCTTGCTGCTAAAATGGGGCTACGCGCGGTGGTGTACGTTGCCAAAGAGCCTGGAGTATGTCCAAGCAAGTTCTCGTTCTGAATGCAAGCTATGAGCCGTTGAGCTTGGTTTCGGTGCGGCGAGCGGTGGTGC
>QEUY01000265.1 GCA_003577365.1 Chloroflexota bacterium
CGGCAGACCCCGCAGGGCCGGCCTTGTTCCGCACTGCACAGCAGCGCCTGGGCAAAGCTGCGCGCCAGGGTGCTTTTGCCCACCTGGGGCGGCCCCAAAAAGAGATAGGCATGGTGTGGCCCGGCGGCCTGGGGATCCAGCGTGCGCTGCAGCAGATGAACGGCCCACTCATGGCCGTAGATCGGCCAGACGCTCTGGCCTATGGGAGATGATGCAGCAGACATAATGTTTTATTTTAACACAGCCGCGGCGCGGTCACAAACCCGCCGCGATACGCCCGTCCGCGTGCCCCAGCCTGCACTATACGTTATGCACCGGCAGCACTCCAGGCTATAATGACGGCTATGCCGCTGCGTCGTTCCGTTCGATCACCCGACACGCTGCCAAACTGTGCCCTGCCAAACCGCGCCCTGCCGGACTGGGCGTTATCGCACGCGGGCCGATGGTTCCGGCCCTTGGGCCTGATCTTGGCTGTGGCTCTGCTGCTGGCGGCGTGCCGTGCGCGGCAGAACGCCACCCCCACCCCCGCCGCGCCCGCGCCGGCCCTCAGCGTGCCTGCAGAAGACAACGGCCCACCCACGACGGACAGCGCCCAAGGACAGCACTTGGTGGTCTGGCTGCCGGCCTTCAGCGGGATCGCCGCCGGCGCGGCGGCGGGCGACGTGCTGGAGACCTCTATTCGCCAGTTTGAACAGGCGCACCCTGGCGTGAGCATCGAGGTTCAGGTCAAGGCCGAGAGCGGGGTCGCCGCGCTGTGGCCGTTTCTGCGCTCGGCCCAAGCTGTTGCGCCCGCCATCCTGCCCGACCTGGTGCTGATCAACACCCAGCAGCTCTGGCAAGGGGCCGACCTGGGGCTGTTCATGGCGCTGGACGAGACCGACATCGCCGCCGTCGACGACTTTTATCCGGCGGCGCGGGCGGGCGTGCACTATAACAACCGGCTGCTGGGCATCCCCTATACAGTCGATGCGGTGCATGCGGTCTACAGCCAAGAGGGATTTGCCGGCGCGCTGCCGACGTGGGAGACGCTGCTGGCGGAAGCTCCGGCCTATCTCTTCCCCGGCGGCAGCAGCGAGGGGTCAGTCAACCTGCACATGCTGGCCCAATATCTGGGTGCAGGCGGGGACTTGGCCGAAAGCGCCGTGGAGCCGGATCTGGAGGCGGCGCGCGCCTATTTTGAGTTTCTGGCGGAGGGTCGGCAGCAAGGGGTCATCCCGCCTGAAGTGGCCGACCTGGGCACATTCTCGGCGGTCTATGCCGCGTTCCAGGCACATTCCGAGGGCCTGGCCGCAACGCTGGGCAGCGACGTCTTGGGCGGGGCCGAGCGAACGCAACTGCGCTATGCGCCGCTGCCCACCCGCAGCGGGCGGCCCACGACCGTCGCCGACATATGGGCCTTTGCGCTCCTCACCCAAGATACCGAGCGGCAGGCGCTGGCCTTGAGCCTGGTCGCCGCGCTGCTGGAACCCGACGTGCAGGGTGCGTGGAGCCAGTTTGCGGATCGCCTGCCCAGCCGCCGCAGCGCACTGGCGCAGTGGGATCAGGCCGGCCCCTATCGCAGCTTTCTGGAACAACAGATCGAGGGCGCGGCCGCTGTGCCGAATGGGCGCGCCTTTGCCGATTTTGCGCGGCGGCTGCAGGCCGGCCAACTGGCGGTGCTGCGCGGCGAACTGACGCCCGACGAAGCAGCACGCAGCCTGAGCAGCGCGCCCTAACCGCGCCCAATCACCGGCCGCATAACAAAACAGGGGATGGCCCTAGCGCGGGTCCACCCCCTGTTGCACAGCGTAAAAGACGGCGTATAAGACGAGATCTTACTTGATCTCGACGACCGCGCCTTCGGCCTCTAGCTTGGCCTTGGCATCCTGGGCCGCCTCCTTGCTGACTGCGCTGAGGATCGTGGAGGGGGTGCTTTCCACGACTTCCTTGGCCTCCTTGAGACCCAGGGGTGTCAGGGTGCGCACAACCTTGATCACGTTGATCTTCTTGGCGCCGCCGTCCTTGAGGACGACGTCGAACTCGGTCTGCTCCTCAGCGGCCTCTGCCGGGGCCGCCGCAGCCGGGCCGCCGGCGGCAGCCACAGCGACCGGCGCCGCGGCGCTGACGCCCCACGCCTCTTCCAGCATCTTGACGAGTTGGGATGCCTCGAGCAAGCTCAGGCTGTCCAGTTGCTCCTTGATGGCCTGCAAATCTGCCATTGGTGTTATTGCCTCCTATCGCAATCTTTGAATAACGTCTACCCACACCAGTGCCCAGGCACAGGGGACGGCCATCAGGCCGCTTCTGCGCCCTGCTGCTTTTCTACATGCGCGTTGATGACACGCACCAGGCTTGCGCCAGGCGCTGTGAGCATCCGTGCGAGGCTGCTGGCCGGGGCGTTGAGCGCGCCCAGAACCATCGCCAATGTCTGCTCCTTGGTCGGCAGGTCGGCCAGAGCCTCAGCGCCCTTGGCGTCGAGCACCGAAGCGCCCAGCATAGCGCCGCTCACCTCGCCGGCTTTCTCGGCCCTGATCCAATCCAACAGACCCTTGACCCCGCGGCCAATATCTTCGCCGATAAAGGCGACGGCATTGGGGCCGGCCAAGAGTTGTTCGGGCGTCGGCAGTCCCGACTCCTCCAAGGCGATGCCCAAAATCGAGTTCTTCACCACGACATAGCGGCTGCTGTTCTCGCCCAATTTGGCGCGCAGCGAGGCCAGTTGGGCGACAGACAACCCGCGGAAATTGGTGAAGACCAGCGCAGAGGAACCTTGGATGTGCTCTTTATACTGGTTGAGCAGCTCTGCCTTTTTCTCTCGGGTAATGGCCAAGCGACATCCCTCCTTTCCACAATCGTTCGCAAAACAAAACCGCGCCCTGTGCAAGACAAGGCGCGGATCGGTACCCAGTTCCAGGCCGGCAGGCATCCCCCCAGGGAAGCCCAACCAAGCCGGCGTCGGATTGCCATTCTTGCCTCGGCAGGCTCCCGGCCAACGGCTGCGGGAATTAAGCGGCGCGCCTGCTGTCTTTAGCATAGATGCTGCCCAGGCGATGCTGGGCAGCGGTATTCAATTCCGGCCGTGCATTATACCCCGGCGGCACTGCTGGCCCAAATCGCCGCAGGCACAAACACGATTCAATGCGTCCTAAAACTCGTCGGCACGCAGCGCGCTGGCGCCGGCCACATCGACCTTGACCCCCGGCCCCATGGTGCTGGTGACGGTCACCTTACGCAGATAGATGCCCTTGAGCGCGGCCGGCTTGGCCGCCACCACCGCTTCCATCAACGCGGCAAAGTTCTTGAGCAGTTTTTCGGGCGGGAACGACGCCTTGCCGATGGGCGCGTGGATGTTGGCGGTCTTGTCGACGCGAAACTCCACACGGCCCAGCCGCGTCTCTTCGATCACGCGCGGCAGGTCTTCGGCGGGCACAATTGTGCCGGTCTTGGGGCTGGGCATCAACCCGCGCGGCCCCAGGACACGGCCCAGCCGGCCCACGACGCGCATCATGTCGGGCGTAGCCAAGACGACGTCGAAGTCGGTCCAGCCCTTCTGGACGCGGTCGGCCAGGTCGTCGGCGCCCACATGGTCGGCCCCGGCCTGCCGGGCCAACTCCTGACCGTCCGGCCCGGCAAAGACCACAATGCGCACCTCGCGGCCGGTGCCGGCGGGCAGCGTGACCACGCCGCGCACCTGCTGTTCGGCATAGCGCGGGTCGACGCCTGTCCGCATATGGACTTCGACGGTCTCGTCGAACTTGGCATTGGCCAGCTCTTTGACCTTGCGGATCGCCTCTTGCGGCGCGTACTGCTCGGTGGGGTCCACTTGGGACCGCAGTGCATTATAACGTCTGCTGTGTTTCGGCATAATGACTCCTTTGTGGTGCAAGCGGGAGCGCGCTCCCTTCCACAATGAACGGTTGTCTCAAATGTGCAGCCCCGGCGACAGGCCCCGGCAACGAGGTGGTGCGGGGCTAGTCGACGACGTTGACGCCCATGCTGCGGGCGGTGCCTTCGACCATCTTCATGGCGCTTTCCAGGCTGACGCCGGTCAAGTCCTTGAGCTTGACCTCGGCGATCTCGCGCACCTGCGCCTTGGTGATCTTGCCGACCTTGCTCTTGTTGGGTTCGGCGCTGCCGCTGGTCAAACCGGCGGCCTTCTTGATCAGGTCGGGCGCGGGCGGCGTCTTGGTCACAAAGGTGAACGAGCCATCCGTAAAGATCGAGATCTCCACCGGAATGACCTGGCCCATCAGGCTCTGGGTGCGCGCGTTGTACTCCTTAACAAACCCCATGATGTTGACGCCATGGGGGCCAAGCGCGGTGCCGACGGGCGGCGCCGGGTTGGCCTTGCCGGCCTGTAGTTGCAGCTTGACGACTGCTTTCAGTTTCTTTGCCATGATTTGCTCCTTCTGGTTCTGGTGTGCGCCTGCAACCGGCTGGCGACCGGCGCCCGGCTCCCAGGGGCCAGCGTTTTAGAGAAAGTTCTCAACTACGATACGTTGGCGGCGCGGGCGAGGACCTCACTCGCGCCGGAATTCCACTCAATCGTGCTTCGCAAAAGTGATGGCGCTGTGCGCAGTGCTTTTACGAAAACGCCTACACATCCCGTTCCAACTGCAGAAAGTCGACCTCGACCGGCGTCTCGCGGTTAAAGAAGCTGACCAGCACCTTCGCCTTGCCCTTGTCGGGATAGATCTCGTCCACCGTGCCGCTGAACTCGGCAAAGGGGCCGCTCATGATGCGCACATGCTCGCCCGGCTGGAAGTTGACCTTGATGCGCGGCTCGTCGCTTTCGATGCGCCGCATGATCTTGTCGACCTCATCCTGTCGCAGCGGCGTCGGCTTGTTGCCCATGCCGACAAAGCCGGTGACCCCCGGCGTATTGCGCACCACATACCAGCTATCCTCATCCATATACATGTTGACCAGGATATAGCCGGGGAAGACGCGGCGCTCGACTTCCTTGCGCGCGCCCTTGCGGATCTCGATTTCGGTTTCCGTCGGCACGACGACGTCGAGGATCCGTTTGGACATCCCCATCGATTCGGCGCGGTGTTCGATGTTTTTCTTGACCTTGTTTTCCATGCCGGAATAGCTGTGGATCACAAACCACTGCGGTTTGTCACCCTCGCCGGCTTCTTCCGCGTCCAACTGGGCGGCGATCTCTGCATCCAACGCCGCCAGATCTTCATCGGTTTCGGCGTCCGCCTCAGCGTTAGATAACAGGTCTTTTTCCTCGTCAGCCATGGTTGTCTCCTTCGGCAAACCCATCCACTCCCTGAATACGCCCAGGCGTCGCCGGCGGGGCGCGTCGCTGCCCATAGGGCATCTGAAGCCGGTGGGCGTTTTGGCAACCGAGGCCCTAGGTCACCTGCAAGAACAGCGCGATCAACAGGCTAAAAAACGAATCGACGGCAAACAGTGCGATCGCCGAGATGGTCGTCACGACGAGCACGACCCAGGTCAGACGCAGCCCTTCCTCACGCGTCGGCCAAGTCACCTTGGCGATCTCGGCGCGCGTGTCTTTGATGTAACGCACGAAGGCATTGTCCGGCTTCGGCTTAACAGGAACGGAACGGCTCATATAGCACCCAATGCTTTCACATTCACGTTGCGGAAAATCGCCACCGGCTTGATGCAAGCCGGTGGCGATTTTAGGCAGGCGAGGCAGGACTTGAACCCGCAACCTGCGGTTTTGGAGACCGCTGCTCTGCCAAATTGAGCTACTCGCCTCTATGACCGCGGTGTCTGGGGACGGCTTGGCAGCCCTCAGACACCGGAACCCTGCTTATTTGAGGATTTGGGTGATGACGCCAGCGCCGACGGTGCGCCCACCCTCGCGGATGGCAAACCGGCTGCCCGTCTCCAGCGCCACCGGCGCAATCAACTCCACCTTCATGTTGACGTTGTCGCCCGGCATCACCATCTCCACC
>QEUY01000266.1 GCA_003577365.1 Chloroflexota bacterium
GCCGGGCAGACGGGCCAGCAGCCAACGCCGGGATGACTCATGGTGGGGAGCCTGTGCAGGCCCTCAAACGCGCACTGGATGCACAGCAGATGCAAGCCGAGCTAGAGCTTGGGCCGCCAGGCCAGCGCCGCTGTCCTCCCGTCTGGACCGTTGCGCGGCTGCGTGACCCTCTGGCGCAAGTCAGCAGGGTGCATGAGCCTCCGCTGTACTCGAGCGTCAAAGACGTTGGGGATGCCCCGCTGTGCCGATGATATGTGCCCGGCAGGCGTGACAGGATGGGCGACGGCGTGGTATGCTCCCTAAACCTGCGTTCTAAACCTGCGTTGAGGTGCTCGCCCACGTAGGGAGTGATTACGCGGGCTTATATGCCGCGGGCTTTATGTACCGTTATCCTTGGTTCAGGGGGGACCATGTCCGATCTATCTGATCTGCTTGCCAATAACCGCCGCTGGGCCGGCGAGATCGAGCGCAGCTACCCAGGCTTTTTCACACAGCTTGCCCAACAGCAGGCCCCTCAGTACCTCTGGATCGGCTGCTCCGACAGCCGCGTGCCCGCAAACCAGATCGTCGACCTGCTGCCCGGGGCCATCTTTGTCCATCGCAATGTCGCCAATCAGGTCCATCACGCCGATCTCAACTGCCTCTCGGTACTCCATTTTGCCGTCAACAGCCTGCGTGTGCGCGATATCATTGTCTGCGGGCACTACCGTTGCGGTGGCGTCAAGGCCGTGCTGGAGTCGGTGCTGGAGGAAAAGGATCACGGTCTGCTTGACCACTGGCTGCGCCCGCTGGCCGAGGTCTACCATCGTCACACTGAGCTGTTCGACGGCCTACCCCTGCCCGCGCGCATGGATGCGCTGTGCGAACTGAATGTGATCGAGCAGGCCGAGCATGTGTGCAGCACGCCGGTGGTGCAGCAGGCTTGGCGGGCCGGCCAAGATTTGAGCGTCCACGGCTTGATCTATGGGGTAGAGGATGGCCTGTTGCGCGGCCTCGACCTACACATCAACGGCCCCGCCGCGCTTGAGCCGCGCTACCGGCAGGCGGTGGCGGGTGTGCTGCAGCGGGCCGGCGCAAGAGCGAATACGGAGTAAGCCATTGCTCTTTCCACACAATAGGATCACAGGTAAGATGGTGCAGACCTCACCCGGGCAGTTCTCAGGCCCACCCGACAAACAAAGCCCTCAACCGCCACAAAATATCAGCCACAAAATATCAGAAGCATAAGGACGCATCGATGGACCTTCCGGTAAACTACGACGAGGCGCAAGTGCCTGCGTATTCCTTGCCCGATCCCCTCTGCCTGCCCGATGGCACGCCGGTGCGCGACGCGGCAAGCTGGCACACCCGCCGCGCCGAAATCTTGGCGCTCTTCGAGCAGCACGTCTATGGCCGCACCCCATCCACCCCGGTCGAAATGCACAGCGAGCTGACCGCCGAGGAACACGGCGCGCTCGGCGGCACAGCCACGCGCAAAGAGATTGCGCTCCACTTCCACGGCAACGGGGCCAGCGCAACGCTCCACCTGCTGCTCTATCTGCCCGCAGCGCGCCGTGAGCCGGTCCCGCTCTTTCTGGGGCTGAACTTCTATGGCAACCACAGCATTCACCCCGATCCGGGCATCACGCTCTCCACCGCCTGGATGCGCGACAGCGAAGAGTTTGGCGTGCGCGACCAGCGGGCCACCGAAGCCTCACGTGGCGTGCGCGCCAGCCGCTGGCCGGTCGAGCGCATCCTGGCGCGCGGCTATGGCCTAGCCACCGCCTACTATGGCGATCTCGACCCCGATTTCGACGACGGCTTTCAAAACGGCATCCACCCCCTCTTCTATGCGCCCGGCCAGACGCGGCCCGCCGCCGGCGAGTGGGGAGCCATCGGCGCCTGGGCGTGGGGACTGCAGCGCGGCCTCGACGTGCTGGCGCAGGACCCGGCCATCGATGCCCGCCGCGTGGCCGTGCTGGGCCATTCACGGCTGGGCAAAGCCGCGCTGTGGGCCGGGGCACAAGACCCACGCTTTGCGCTCGTCATCTCCAACAACTCCGGCTGCGGCGGGGCGGCGCTCTCGCGCCGCCGTTTCGGCGAGACCGTGGCGCACATCAACACACGCTTTCCCCATTGGTTCTGCGCCAACTTCCACACCTACAACGGCCAAGAAGATCGCCTGCCGCTCGACCAACACATGCTCTTGGCATTGATCGCCCCGCGACCGCTCTATGTTGCCAGCGCCGCACAAGACCTGTGGGCCGACCCGCGCGGCGAGTTTCTGGCCGCGCTGCACGCCGATCCTGTCTACCGGCTCTTGGGGACAGAAGGGCTACCTGTGGCCGAGATGCCCCCGCTCGACCGGCCAGTGATGGGGCGCATCGGCTATCACATCCGCAGCGGCGGGCATGACATCACCGCCTACGACTGGGAGCAATATCTCGACTTCGCCGACCGCACCCTGGGCGGCGCATTCGATGCGGTTGACCCCAGAGGATAAGATGTTACAATAGGCGGCGACCAAGCGTGCTATACTCCCTAGTTGATCGCCGATTCACCGGAGCACGCCTAACCGCCATCATCGCCTTCATCATACCCATCATCGCGCCCGGTACAATATCCATCACAATCGGTCCTGCCTCTTGACACAGCCGGCAAAAGGAGCATGCATGCAGCGCGAAGTGATCAAGGCGACTATCTGGGGCCTCCTGACGGCGCTGACCCTGGCACTGCTCATCGTCGTCGGGTCGCGCAACCTGGCGCATTTTGATGCAGCCCTGGTGGCCTACACCTTCTCAGTCCTCTTTGCCACCTTTGGCCTCACCTATCGCTACGCCATGTGGCTGCAGCGCCCGCCCACCGCGGTCTACTGGCGTCAGGGATGGCGCACCTTTTTCCGCATGGGCGACTGGCGCAACCAGGCACGGCGCTGGGGCTATTGGGTCTTCAACGACATCCTGATCAACCGCTTTATCTGGTCGCGCGATAAACTGCGCGGGCTGACCCATCTCCTGATCATGTGGGGCTGCGTGCTGGCTATCGCCATCACCTTTCCCTTGGTCTTCGGTTGGCTGCACTTCCGCGCCATCCCCGACCGCGCCGATTGGTACCGCGCCTTCATCTTCGGCTTCCCGACCTTTGCCTTCCCGGTCGAATCGATCTTTGGCTTTCTGCTCTTTCATGGGCTGGTCTGGGCCTCATTTCTCGTGATCGCTGGCGTCATGCTCGCCATGCGCCGGCGCATGCGCGAAGAAGGGGCCGCCGCCCTCCAACTCTTCGCCGAAGATTTCCTGCCCTTGATCCTGCTCTTTGCCGTCAGCATCACCGGCCTCATGCTCACCGCCAGCTATACCTGGCTCAAGGGCTACGCCTATGACTTCCTGGCGATCCTGCATGCCATCACCGTGATCGTCACCTTCTTATGGCTGCCTTTCGGCAAGTTCTTCCATGTCTTTCAACGCCCGGCCCAGATCGGCGTGCGCTTTTACAAAGAGGTGGGTGAACACGAAGAGGCCGCCCACTGCCGGCGCTGCGGCCATGCCTTCACCTCGCGCCAGCATGTCGAAGACCTGATCTACACCGAAAAGGCGCTTGGCTATGCCTATGAGATGCCCAACAGCCCCGTCGAACACTATCAATGGATCTGCCCGCCCTGCCGCCGCGCCATGCTGGCCGCGGCCCAGGCCCGGCTGTGGAGCGGTATCCGCGGCGGCGCGCCCCTAGAGACGCCCCCCTACACAGACGGCGACCAGCTAGGGGCCGCCCCCGCGCGCCGCGCCATGCCGGTCTATGCCAACCCGGCGCTGGGCGAAGGCCCGCTGGGGCCGGAAGACGCCGCCAACTTCCATCCCTGACCGTCATCGCCGGCCGCGTGCTGCACGGCACGCCTAGCGCCATACAGGCAGAGCTACCATAGAAGGAACACACCCATGGCAGAAATCCCCTCCACCCCTGTGGAGATCATCCAACACTTTGGCCCGCATCTTGCTTATTCGCAGGGTGTGGAGCTAGACACCGGCGCGGCGCTCGACAAACTCGTCAAGACCCACTGCTGTTTTTGCGGCCAGCAGTGCGGCCTGCAGCTCAAGGTCAAAGACAATCGGGTCATCGGCGTCGAGCCGTGGATGGAGTTCCCCTTCAACCAGGGAAAGCTCTGTCCCAAAGGTGTCAAACGCTACTTGCAGAACGGCCATCCCGACCGGCTGCTCCACGCCTATCAGCGTGACCCGGCTGCGCCCGGCGGTTTTCGCCCCATGGGCTATGAAGCGGCGATCCGCCGCGTCGCCGCGGAAATTGAACGCATCCAAAACCAATATGGCCGCGCCGCGTTTGCACTGCTCAGCGGCGCCAGCCTCACCACCGAAAAGACTTACCTGATGGGCAAGTTCGCCCGCATGTGTCTCCGCACCCCCTACATCGACTACAACGGCAGGCTGTGCATGGTCAGCGCCGCCGCGGGCAACAAGAAAGCCTTTGGCATCGACCGCGCCGCCAACCCCTGGTCCGACATCATAGGCGCCGAGGTCGTCTGGTTGAGCGGCACGAATGTGGCCGAGTGCTCGCCCATCACCACCGACTATGTCTGGCAGGCGCGCGAACATGGGGCCAAGATCATCGTCGTCGACCCGCGCCTGACGCCCATCGCCCGCACCTGCGACCTCTTCCTGCCGGTCAAGCCGGGGCGAGATGCGGCGCTCTTCAACGGCATCCTTCATCTCATGATCGCCAATGACTGGCTCGACCACGCCTTTATCGAACAGCACACCAACGGCTTTGCCGATGTGGCGGCCCATGTCGCCGAGTGGACGCCTCAAAAGACCGCCCAAGTGACAGGCATCTCCGAAAACGCCATCCGCCAGGCCGCCGAGATCTGGGGAACCGCCAAGACCAGCTTCCTGCTCCACGCCCGCGGCATCGAGCATCACAGCCACGGTGTCAACAACGTGCTCGGCGCCATCAACATCGTGCTGGCCTCCGGGCGGCTGGGCCGCCCCAACTGCGGCTATGGCACGATCACGGGCCAGGCCAACGGCCAAGGCGGGCGCGAACATGGGCAAAAGGCCGACCAACTGCCCGGAGGCCGTGACGCCGGCAACCCCGAAGACCGCGCCTATATCGCCGGCGTCTGGGGCATGGACCCCGACGACCTGCCGCCGCCCGGCGTCGACGCCTACGAGCTGATCCGCAAGATCGACCAGGGCGAGATCAAGGGGCTGTTGAGCATCTGTTTCAATCCGATCGTCTCGCTGCCCGACAATAACTTTGTACGCCGCGCCCTGGAAAAGCTGGAATTTTATGTCGCCATCGATTTCTTCCTCAACGAGACCGCCCGCTTTGCCGACATTGTGCTGCCCGGCTCGCTGCAAGAGGAAGATGAAGGCACGGTGACCCAGGTCGAAGGTCGCATCATCCGCATCCGCAAGGCGGTGGATTGTCCAGGCGACGCCCGCCAAGACTGGCGCATCCTCCAGGACATCGCGCGCGCCCTCAACCGAGAGCAAGGCTTCACCTTCAAGAACCCAGGCGAGATCTTCGACGAGCTGCGCATTGCCTCCAAAGGCGGCATCAGCGACTATTTCGGCGTCACCTACGACAAGATCGACCGCCAATTTGGCGTCTTTTGGCCCTGTCCCAGCGAAGACCATCCGGGAACCCCGCGCCTCTTCGAACCAGGGTCGTGGAACCCCGTCGCCCAGGGCAAAGGCCCCTTCTATTTCCCCGACGGCAAAGCGCGCTTCAACGTGACGCCCTACGCGCCGCCCGCCGAGGATGTCGACGCCGACTATCCGCTCATGCTCACGACCGGCCGCGTGGTCAGCCAGTTCCTCTCCGGCACACAGACGCGGCGCATCGGCCCGCTGGTCGATCATTACCCCGAACCGCGGTTGGAGATCCACCCGCTGATGGCGGAACGGCTCGG
>QEUY01000267.1 GCA_003577365.1 Chloroflexota bacterium
ACGGTGTCGGGGCGGGTCATCAACAGGTGGAGCAGGGCGCACTGTTTGGGCGTCATGTGGTGCTGGCCGTTGATCGAAAAGACGGTGCGCGTCGCCACATTCAGCCGGATATGGCCGCGCTGCAGCACTGCCGCGCCCGCGGGGTAGCCGATCTCGGCCAGCAGCGCCAGCAGCACATCGGGTATGAGGGGCGGGGACAGAATGCCTGACCAGAGAGCGGCGTTGGCCGTGAATGGTTGGCCCAGCGCGATCAGCGGCACGGTGGGCAGCCGATAGCGCACCATCTCACAGAAGCGCGCCCGGCTGTCGGGCTTGCCGTTCACTTCGGCCACAATCGCCTGTGGCGGCAGGAGCCGGATCGCTTGCAGCGCGCTCTTCTGGTTGGTGTAGGCCGCCATTTCCCAGACAGTTTGGCCCTGGTCGCGGGCACGCTGCAAGATGGCGGCCAGGCGTTGGGCCGCAGCGCGCCCGCCCAAGAACAGCAGGCAGGGCGGCGTGCCCGCCTGCTGGCTGTTCGTCGCTGCGTCCATGCGTGTCTGGTCTTCTCTAGGCGGCGTTGGGCTAAACATCGCCGGGTGGGCCGGCGCGTTGGCCGTGCCGTGTTCATCCATGCTGCGCTGGTGTACCTGGGGTGATTTCCACGATTATACCCGCGGCCCATAGGCCGCGCAATCCACGTTTGAGGCCTCTGGAAAAGGCCGCGGCGCGCCAGTTCGGCGCGCCGCGGCAGTGTCGAGTTCGGTTGTGCGCTAGAGCTGGATCGCCTCCAACTGGTCGATCATCTCGGCGATCACGTCGAAGCCGCCCTGCCAAAAGGCCGGGTCGGCCATGTCGATACCCGCTTCTTCCAGAATCTGGGCCGGGCGTGCTGCGCCGCCGTGCGCCAGCATGCGCAGATAGCCCGGCTTGAACGCCTCTCCCTCTTGCTGATAGCGGCGGTAGAGCGCCAGCACCAGCAGTTGGCCGAAGCTGTAGGCGTAGCAGTAAAACGGCGTGTGGAAGATGTGCGGGATGCTCACCCACTCATAGCGGAATTCGGGCGCGACCTCCACGCTGTCGCCAAACTGCTCGGCCAAGTTCTCTAGATAGAGGTCATGCAATTCATCTGCCGATTTGTTGGCAAGGATGCCGGCGTGAGCGTCGCGCTCAAAGATCACAAAGAAAGCTTGGCGCATGACCGTGGCATACATGTCGTCCACGGCGCTGGCGAGGATCTCGCGGCGCACCAAGGGGTCTTGCTCGGCGGCGAGCAGCCGGTCGGTGAGCAGCATCTCGGCAAAGACCGAAGCGGTCTCGGCCAAGGGCAAGGTCGCATGCTGCGTCAGCACCGGGTGATGGTCGGCCATCATGCTGTGGATGGCGTGGCCCAGTTCATGCGCCAGCGTCGCCACATCGCGCACCTTGCCGGTGTAGTTCATCAGCACCCAAGGCGTCTGGCTGGGCAGCACGGTGGCACAGAACGCGCCGCCGCGCTTGCCCTTGCGCACCTCGCTGTCGATGTGATTTTGGGCAAAGACGCGCCCGGCCTGTTCGGCCACGTGGCCGTCGAAGGCGGCAAAGGTCTCCAGCACCATACGCACCGCGTCGCCGTAGGCGATCTCCTTGTCGGAGGCGGCGAGCGGGGCATAGATGTCATAGCGGCGCAGCTTTTCCTGGCCCAGCCAGCCTGCCTTGAGCCTGAAGTAGCGCTGGAAGAGCGGGGCATTGCGCCGGCAGACGGTCAGCAGCGCGTCGACGGCTTCGTCGGGGATGTCGTTGGCGATGTTGCGCACCGCGATCGGCGACGCATAGCCGCGCAGCTCCACATCCTCGGCGTGCCAGTCGCGCACCACATTGGCATACATCTGCGCCAGGAGCGGAGCCTCTTTTTCATAGACCCGGTAGAGTTCCTGATAGGCAGCGGCACGCAGTTCGGGCCGCGGCGAATGGACATAGCTCATCAGCGCGTCGCGCGTCAGCGTCTTGGTCTCGCCGTCGACCTCAATCGTGAACTCCAGCCGGCTGGTGAGCATCGAATAGAGGGTCAGCACGGCGTCGATGCCGTTGGCATCTTTGGTGTTGATCAGCTGCTCCGACTTCTCGTCGAGCGTATAGGGTTTGGTGCGGCGCAGGTCTTCCAGATAGTGCCGGTAATCGGGGTATTGGGCGGCGTTGGGCAGCAGCGCGGCTGCCTCGTCGTCGCTCAGCCCCTTCCACCACAGTTCAAAAAAGAGTGTGCGGTTCTGGATATTGGTCAGCGTCTGCTGCATGCGGTTGCGGTAGGTCAGCGCCGCCGAGGACTGGGTATCCGCCGAAAACCAAAGACTGCCGTAGGCGCTCAGCGTGTAGATCTGCTCGACCAGCGATTCGTACTGCTGCATGGCGTCGATCAGGGCGCTCGGCTCCATCTCGGCGTTCAGGTGCGGACGGCGCGCCTCAAACGTTTGGACGTTCTCTTCGAGCGCGGCCAGGCGCGCGGCGATGGTTGCCTCTTGGGTATCGGGCAGCAGCTCCGACAAGTCCCAGCCGGAGATTTCATACTCGTGGGGTTGATCATGGATTGCTGTGCTCATCGTCTACTTTCCAGGTGTTTCCACAATCAAGACGGTGTGTCTTGAGCCGCAGCGGCGGCTGATATGCTGCGTTTCATTCATTGTAGGGACAGCCCCCGTGCCTGTCTGTGAATTGCGGGCGGCCACAGGGGACCGCACCCTACACACGGGGGCAGGTGGGCCGCCACGGAGGGCGGCCCCTACGACTATCCTTGCGAGATCAAGCACTGAATGAATATCTCGCAGCCCCTCGGCAACCTAGCTCTGAGCCAGGCGGCGCAGCACTGTCTGCAGGATGCCGCCGTTGCGATAGTAGTTGACTTCGACGGGCGTGTCGATGCGGCTGATGACCTGGAACTCGGTCACACGGCCATCTTCTGCCGTGGCGCGCACGGTGAACTCCTGCCCCGGCGTCATCTCGTCGCCCAGGCCGAGGATGTCATATCGCTCATACCCCGTCAGCCCCAGCCCCTTGATCGTCTGCCCCGGTTTGAACTGAAGCGGCAGCACGCCCATGCCGACCAAGTTGCTGCGGTGGATGCGCTCGTAGCTTTCGGCGATCACGGCGCGCACTCCTTGGAGCAAAACGCCCTTGGCCGCCCAGTCGCGGCTGGAGCCGGAACCATATTCCTTGCCCGCCAAGATGATCAAGGGCGTGCCGTCCTGTTGATACTTCTCCGCCGCATCCCAGACAGGCATGATCTCGCCGCTGGGGATGTATTTGGTGACGCCGCCTTCGACGCCGGGCAGCATCTGGTTTTTGATGCGGATGTTGGCAAAGGTGCCGCGCATCATCACCTCATGGTTGCCGCGGCGGCTGCCATAGCTGTTCCATTCCGAACGCTCGACGCCGTGCGCCTCCAGGTAGCGCGCCGCCGGGCTGCCCGGCGCAATCGAACCGGCGGGGCTGATGTGGTCGGTGGTGGTGCTGTCGGGCATGACCAGCAGCACGCGCGCCCCATAGATGGGCTGCACCGGCGGCACGGCCAGGGTAATGTTGAAGAAGGGCGGCTCTTGGATATAGGTGCTCTTGGGGTCCCAGTTAAAGAGGTCGCCGCCCGTCACCGCGACCTTGTTGAACGCCTCATTGCCGTCAAAGACATTGGCATATTCGCTGCGATACATGTCGGGGTTGAGGCTCTGGCGGATGGCAGAGCGCACTTCCTCCTGGCTCGGCCAGATGTCGCGCAGATAGACCGGCACGCCGTTGGGGTCATAGCTCAGCGGCTCCTTTTCCAGGTCGATGTCCACCGTCCCGGCGATGGCATAGGCGACCACCAAGGGCGGGGAGGCCAGGAAGTTGGCGCGCGCGTCGGGGCTGATGCGCCCTTCAAAGTTGCGGTTGCCGCTCAGGACGGCCACCGCTACCAGGTCGCCCTGCTTGATCGCCTTGCTGATATGTTCAGGCAGCGGGCCGCTGTTGCCGATACAGGTTGTGCAGCCATAGCCCACCGTGTGGAAGTTGAGCGCCTTCAGATAGGGGGTCAGGCCGCTGGCCTCCAGATATTTGGTCACGACCTTGCTGCCGGGAGCCATGCTGGTCTTGACCCAGGGTTTGACATCCAGCCCGCGCTCGACGGCCTTTTTGGCCAGCAGCCCTGCGCCGATCATCACGCTGGGGTTGCTGGTATTGGTGCAGGAGGTGATGGCCGCGATCACGACCGAACCATGGGTGAGTTCGAAGGTGCGCTCCGCATGTTCGACCGCCACGCGGGTGTCGATCTGGTCGGGCTTGAGGCCAAACCCCTGAGGGCCGACCGGCGCGGGGAGCGCCTTGTTCCAGGCGCTTTTCATCTGGCGCAGGTCGATGCGATCCTGGGGGCGTTTGGGGCCGGCCAGGCTGGGCACGACCGTGCTCATGTCCAGTTCCAGCGTATCGCTGAAGACCGGTTCCGGGCTGTCTTCGCTGTGGAACAGCCCCTGCTCCTTGGAGTAGCGTTCCACCAGGTCGACCAGTTCCTCGCTGCGCCCGGTACCGATCAGATAGCGCAGCGTCTCGGAATCGACCGGGAAGTAGCCGATGGTCGCGCCATATTCGGGGGCCATGTTGGCGATGGTGGCGCGATCGGGCAGGCTCAATTTGGACAGCCCCGGCCCGTGGAACTCGACAAACTTATCGACCACGCCCTTTTTGCGCAGCATCTCGGTGACGCGCAGCACCAGGTCGGTGGCGGTGGCGCCTTCGGGCAGTTCGCCGGTGAGCTTGAAGCCGACCACTTCGGGCAGCAGCATATAGATGGGCTGGCCCAGCATGACGGCCTCAGCCTCGATGCCGCCCACGCCCCAGCCCAGCACGCCCAGACCGTTGATCATGGTCGTGTGGCTGTCGGTGCCGACCAGCGAGTCGGGATAGGCCACCGGGATCCCGTTGTGGGGGGCGAGCTGCACCACCTTAGCCAAATATTCCAGGTTGACCTGGTGGACAATGCCCGTGGCGGGCGGCACGACGCGGAAGTTGTCGAACGCTTCTTGTCCCCACTTGAGGAACTCATAACGTTCGCGGTTGCGCTCGAACTCGCGCTCGGCGTTGTAGAGCAGGGCAAAGATGCTGCCGAAGCGGTCCACCTGCACGCTGTGGTCGATCACCAAATCCACCGGGACGAGCGGGTTGACCTTTTTGGGGTCGCCGCCCAAGCGCGCCATGGCGTTGCGCAGCGCCGCCAAGTCCACCACGCTGGGCACGCCGGTGAAGTCCTGCAAGACGACGCGCGCCGGCTTGAAGGGGATCTCGACTGTGCCGGCGCTCTGTGGACTCCACTTGGCGATGGTTTCCACGGCGTCGCGCGTGATCTCGAAGCCGTCTGCCTGGCGCAGCGCAGCCTCTACCAAGACTTTGATCGAGAAGGGCAGCCGCGCGATGTCGGCGATGCCTTGCTGTTGCAGCGCGGCTAGCCGGTAGATCACAGCCGGGCCGCTGCCGGTCTCGAACGTGTCCTTTGCGTTAAAGAAATCTTGATTCGCCATAGCTTTTCCTTTCAGTGCGACGGTGAGACCGTCAGGCGCAGACCCTCTCCGGGGAAACTCCCGTCGTCAGAGAGGACGCCTGGCGCAAGGTGTCTGCCGGTTTAGGTTCCCCTATGATACCAGCATCAAAATGGAAGCGTCCAAAAAATCGGATGATTTGTGACATTTCTATCCGGCGTCTTGCGTGAGGCGCACAGCCGCATCGCGCGTGGCCGCACTCCCTAAGGTCTCTTCACTCGGTGCTGTCTATGGTATACTTTGCCCAAACTTGCTCCAAAGTATATCTTGCTCTCCTGCGGTGATCGGTCTGCGGGCGTCCAATCCTTGATCCGGCTCTGCCCAGCCCGGCCACGGGCAGAGCACACCACAGATAGAGCACACCACAGATAGAGCACACCAC
>QEUY01000268.1 GCA_003577365.1 Chloroflexota bacterium
GGCGGTCGGCCCGACAAAGACCAGGCGGCCGCCATAGCCTTCCAAGACCACATGCTCGCCCTGGCAGAGCTCTTCGACCTCCAGGCGTGTGACGGCGTGGCGGGCCATATGCGCCACGTTCCAATCGTCCCAGATCAGTTCTCTAACGTGGATCATTGTATAACAATGCGCTACAATTATCTAGTGTGAAGTTAGGCATTAGGGTTCCATTCTACCCCATCAGGCTGACTTGTCCGGAGCCGGAACGGGTGTTGCGCCAGGATGCAGTAGCGCATACAAGCATATAAGCATAAAACCATCAATACATAGGCGCGTGCGGGTCACTGGCGGGCGGGCAGGGGACGGCGCCGGAGGGCCGCCACCTGGTCGAGCAGCTCCTGCTTGACGGCCTGCGTGTGCCGGCGCTCAAGGGCGGTATAGTCGGTATAGGCCACCAGCACGGCGGCCGGCTTGCCGTCAAGATAGATAAAGGCCCGGCCCTGCCGGGCACTGACCCAGCGGGTGAGGGCCTGGAGCTTGCGGTCGTCGTCTGGATGGACGGCGCAGCGGCGCAGGCGTTGCTTTTCTCTGAGTGGCGATCCGGTGTTATTCATAAAAACCTAAAAGCATAATAGCATACAATCACCCTCTGTAAAGCCGCACGCAGTTGACAGCCGTCCCACACAGTCTATAATGACTGCATAAAAACATAACTTCATAAAGAAGCGTTGAACGGAACCTATGCGCAAAATCGTGATTGCCAACCAAAAAGGCGGGGTCGCCAAGACCACCACGGCCGTCAATCTGGCGGCGGGGCTGGCGCTGCGGGGGCGGCGCGTGCTGCTGATTGACATGGACCCCCAGGCGAATTCGACCTTCGCCGTGATGGGGACGACCCCGCCCAAGCTCTCGGTCTATGATTTGCTGATCCGCGACCGCGATTTGCCCGAGGTGGTGCACACCACCGCCCAGCCCCTGCTCGACATTGTGCCCAGCACGATTGATTTGGCCGGGGCCGAGGTCGAACTGATCAGCCGGGTGGGCGGGCAGTCGCGGTTGCGCACCAAGCTGACCGAAGTACAAGAAGAACTGATCTACGACTACATCCTGATCGACGCGCCGCCCTCGTTGGGCTTTTTGACCATCAACGCCCTGGCCGCCGCCGACGAGGTCCTGATCCCGGTCTCGACCAGCATCTTTGCGCTCAACGGTATCGCCATGCTCGAGAGCACCATCAAGCAGGTGCGGCGCGAGCTTAACTGCCCGCACTTGCGCATCAGCGGCGTACTCTGCACGATCTACGACAACACCAACGTGGCGCGCGATGTGGTGGCCGAGACCCAGCGCCATTTTGGCGACCTGGTCTTTAAGACCATCATCCCCAAGAATGTCAAGGTCGAGGAAGCCCACAGCCGCAGCGAGAGCGTCTTTAGCTACGCCGGCGACAGCAAGGGCGCCGAGGCCTACCGTGACTTTGTCGAGGAGGTACTATCCCGTGAGTAGCAGGAAGAACGAGAATACCGGTCTAGGCAAGAATGCCTTTTTTAAGACGGGCAAGGGGAACGCATCCGATCCGCAAGAGGCCACGGGCACTGAGGAGAAGGTGGCCAAGATGCGCACCTCTGTCATGCTTTCGCCCGAGGTGGTGGCGGGCATCGAGATCTTGCGCACGCAGGCGCGCAAGCAGGGGCAGCGGCTGACCACCAGCGAGATCATCGACGATGCCTTGCGCTTGCTCATGCGCGAGCGCAAGGTCATGCCGTGAGGCCGCCGTACGCACCCTATCTACGAGTTTTTGACGAGTTTTTGGGTCGCATACAAACATAAAAACATAAATATATTTCGTGTAGTAATCAAAAATACCGTCATACTTCTTCCCGGCTCTCTGGGAACTTCCGCGCGGTTCATATCTACCTAAAAACGTAAAAGCGTAAAACGATACAAGCATAGCACATGGGTCGCTGCAGCCGGCTTTTTGCTGCTTGTCGGCAGCCGATGGGCTGTGCTATGGTGGGGAGACAGCGTGGTGTAGGGGTGGTAGATTTCACTCGCTACACGAATCGAAGACACAACCAGATAACAAAAAAAGAAGGCTCTACAGCCTTCCTGCTTGGCTTGACCAGCAGAGAACGGCTCGCAACCGTTCTCGCCTGAGGAGTCACCCCTCAATCACGATCTGTGGCAAATCGCTGATTGAGAAACGTGCACCTACCTACAGGAGTCCTGTACAACCCTCTCTTCGCTCAAGATCAGGGTACTATGACTCCTCAGGCCTGTCAAGGCGCAGGAACGGCGTCGGGCGATCCCGCTGCATGAGGAGAGATTATGGCACCCACCCCACCCCCTGCCCCCTTTGCCGGCTTTGCGCGGCCTGAGCAGAATTGGTTTCGCCTGCCCAACAACTGGACCGACATCACAGCCGAGATCACCAGCCTGGCCGAGCTCAAGCTGATCGAGTATGTACTCAAGCATACCTGGGGCTACCGCGAATACGATATCACCAAACACATTACCCTAGACGAGTTTATGTCCGGCAGAAAGCGCAAGGACGGCAGCCGCATCGACCGCGGCACGGGCCTGAGCAAACCCTCGGTCATCGCCGGGCTCAAGGCGGCCATTGAGCATGGCTACTTGCGCGTCGAGGTGGACGGCACAGACAAGGCGCGCATCAAGAAGTTCTACCGGCTGCGTATGGACCACGAAGACGCCCAGACCCCGCAAGAGGTCGAGTCGCCGCCGGTCGTGATGCCGCCAACGCCCGAGGAACTTCCGCCTGAAGACCAGACGAACGGGGAGGGGTTAAGCTCCTTTACCCCCGATGTAAAGAATCTTTACCCCGATGTAAAGAATGTTTACCGCAGCGGTCAAGAAAGTTTACAGCGATCAGAGACAGATACTTTAGAAAGACAACAACAGAAAGACAACAAGACCAACAACAACCGCGAGACCCTTCCCGAACCCGACAGCGATGTTGTTGTTGTTTTATCTCAGTTTGGAATTGCCAAACGGGTCGCGGTGCAACTGGCGCGCGCCTATCCTGCCGACCTGATCCGGCAGAAGGTCGCCTATCTCGAGTTTTTGCAGACAGCTAGACCCAGCGAAGTCAAGAAGCCAGCGGCGTGGCTGCGGCGGGCGATTGAGGACGACTACAGCGCCCCTGACGGCTTCGTAACCCCCGCAGAGGCTCAACAGGCCGCCGACGACGAGAAACGCCGCAAATTGGCCTTTGTGGAGGCCCAGCAGCAAGAATATACGCGGGTCGCAGCCGAACGGGAAGCGCGTGCCGCCCAGCGCGCCGCCGTGCTGGACCAAGCCCGCACCCGCTACGGCACGACGCCCGCCGACCTCGAGCTCTGGCAGCGGGCGCTTGAGGATCTGCGCTACACACTCAACGACGCCATCTTCTCCCTGCTTGCCGACGCCGAGGTGCTCCAGGTGAGCGATGACAGCCTGACCCTAGGGTTGTTTCAGGCCTTCAAGCTGCAGCAGTTGACGCACCCCGGCTACCAAAAGGCCATCCAGCGCAGCCTGCGCCGCCTGGTGGGACGCGAGCTGGCGCTGCGCACCGAACTGCTTCCTCTGCCGGAGGGTGGGCCGTAGCGCAGGGCTCAAACCGGCACGAAGTGGGCGCGATCTGCCCTGCGCCATTCAGTCGGGCCGATCCAGCCCATGCCTCTGGCCACTGCGCCGCGGCCATGGATAGCGCCGGCGTGACCGCCCCACCCCGCCGCGCTGGGGAGAGAAGAGTCGTGTAGGCGCAGCAGGCGCGCGGTGGGGCGACGCAAGAGCAAGGCATCAACCAGTAACAAACGAACAGCAGGCCGCAGCCATGCGGCCCACAAGGAGTATGTGCACAGACCGAGACGGGACAAAGGCTTGATTCGCCTCCAGCCGCGTGACCTGGCGGCCCTGCGTTGGGTCGGCGAGCAGTACGCGGTGCGGCTGGACATTTTGCAGCGGCTCTTGGGCCGGGGCGCGCAGCAGGCCACGGCCGTGGCCGGGCAGGTGGGCGACTCGTCGGCACGGCGCGTCGTGCGCCGTTGGCAGCAGGCGAGACTCGTCCAGGCGCGCAAGTTCTTCTTTGCTTCCCCCGAATGGGTCTGGCTGACCCGGCACGGGCTGCGCCAGCTGCACCTGCCCTACCGCTTCTGGGCCCCGACGGTAGGGGCGTTGCCCCACCTGCACCAGATCAACGCCGTGCGGCTGCTCCTGGAGCAGCAGGCCGAGCTATCCCTGGCCTGGCAGAGCGAGCGCCGGCTGCGCCAGGTTCACCTCCAGCCGGCCGGTCTGCACCTGCCCGACGGGGAGGCCCATCTGGCCAACGGCGAGGTGGTGGCCGTGGAGGTAGAACGGACCCCCAAGTCGCGCCGGCGGTTGGCCCAGATCCTCGACCGGCTCGGCGCACGCTACAGCGGCGTCTGGTTTTTTGTCACTCCCCAGAGCCGGCGGGCCGTGGCGGCCGCGATTGGGGCGCAGCACGCCCGTTTTCATCTCTATCCGCTGGCGCAGGTGCCCTTGGCGGAAGGCGAGCCGTAGCCCGGCCTACGCCAGGAAGTGGGCACTGTGTCTGAGCTGTTGTGGGGCAAGACCAGCTACGCCAGACAGCAACTCCTCCAGGCGCAGGGGGTCTTTTATGCGGCCTGCGCGCTGGTGGCCGGCCCACCGGCCACGCTGCTGGCTTGGGGCCTGAGCCGGCTGCATTTCTCCAGGCGTTTTTATGCCCTGGGTATCCCCGTCTCGCTCGTTTGGCTCTGGCTGCTCTGGGGGTGGCTGCGCCACGCCCCCTCACCCGGCCTGGCGCTGGGCTGGTGGTGGGGCGGCTGGCTGGTGGCCAGCCCGGCCCTCGCCGGCGCCATCCACCTCTGGCGCAGGCTGTTGGCGTGGATGCGGCCGCGTGACCTAGCGGAACAGCTGGCGGAGGAACAGCGCGCCCAGGAGCAAGACCTGCTGGCGCAGAGCGCCGCCGCCCGCCGGATGGAGCAGCAGCCGGTGGCTGTGCAGCCGGGCCGGCTCACGCTGGGCGTCTACATCCAGGGGGATGTCCTGCCGGCCTATCTGCAGATGCAGCGGGCAGGGCCGTGGCTGACCCTGGCCGATTCTCTGCTCGACGAACACCTGCTGCTGGTGGGCAGCACCGGCAGCGGCAAGACCGAGGCCCTCAAGCGCTTGGCGGTGGAGACGCTGGCCGCCAGCGAGCGCGATCTCTTTTTTGTGGACGGCAAGGGCGATGTGGCATTGGGGCGGGAGATGGTACAGCTGCTCTACAACCGGCGGCGGCGGCCCGTGCCCTGGGTGCAGTTGGGCACCGGTACTGTGGGCAGCCCCTACCACGGCCTGCCGGGCGACGCGCTGGCCGTCTACAACCGGCTGGTGACGTTGGCCCAGGTCGAGCAGGCCTCGGGCGACGCCTTTATCTTTGCCCAATACAACCGCGAACTGCTGCAGCTGGCCTGTTTTGCCCCGGGGCAAGCGCCGCCGCGCTCGCTCGACGAGGTGCGCCGGCGGCTGGATCCGGGCTGGCTGCAGGCCGCCTATGCCCAAGTCCCCCACGAATTGCAGGCGATAGCCAGCCTCCCCCCCAAGCGCTTTGCCGAGACGGGCGTGCACATCCGCACCTTGGCGCGCGAGCTGGCCGGGCTGCTGGACGTGCGCGGCTTTACGCTGGAGGAGAGCGGCGGCGCGGTCTTTACCCTGCGCACGCCCACGGCCGGGGATACGGGACGCCGCTTTCTCAACTTTTTGCTCGAGGACTTCAAGGACTTTGTGGGCAAGCGCCAACGGCGGCCGGCCTTGCTCGTCATCGACGAGTTCAGCGCCTTTCGCAGCGAGACGATCCTCGAGTTGTTGGCCTTGGCGCGTAGCGCCCGCTTGGGCGTGGTGCTGGCGACCCAAGACCTTGCGGCGCTGGGCGAT
>QEUY01000269.1:0-650 GCA_003577365.1 Chloroflexota bacterium
CCAGACAGCGGAAATCGTGGCCGATGGAGAATTTGAAATCCAGCAGCCCGCGGCCGGTCAACGACTCGCGGTTCATGTCGATGTTGAGGGCGCGGCACATGGGGCGCAGCCAGTGCATCAGCGCGATCTGGATCTCCTCTTCGCTTTTAAGCGTGACCCCTTGTTCGGGATGGACATTGACCAACATGCGATAGCCTTCGTCCTGCTCGACCAAGTGGCGGATCTCGACAAAGAAACTGCACACCACGTCGAAGAACTCGGCCTCGCTGTGAATCTGCGCGGCCTCCAAGGCGCGCAGCCGGTCGGCGGAGACGCGCAGCGCGCGCGCCGCCGTCTCCAGGTTGATGGACAGTTCGGCAGTGGCTTTGCCGGCGGGTTCGCTGGCGGGTTCGGCGGGGGATTCGGGAACGGATGCAGTGGCCGTTTCAGCGGCGGATGAGAGGGCAGGCATGGGGCCGGGCGCGGCAGCATCCAGCTCGGCGCGGAATTCATCCAGATGCAGCCGCAGCCAGCGGCGCAAGAACTCGCTGCCCACCGTCCAGCCCTGCGCTACTTGGCGCAGATGGCCCAGTTCTTCCAGCCCGCGCAGCAGCTCCGGCAGCCGCACCTCGCAGGCAGGCCCAACCGCCGCGGCCAGATGCTCCGGCGTG
>QEUY01000269.1:688-9249 GCA_003577365.1 Chloroflexota bacterium
CACATCCGCCTCGACCACGGTGAGCAGCAGCCGCCGCTCGACGGCGTCGAGATGCTGGTAGTCCAGCACGAAGAGGCCGGCCAAGATATGATCCAACACCAGGTCGTCGTCGGTCGGCGCGCGCAGCGTCCCGCAGCCGGAGCCGCCGGGCACATAGAGCCGCTCGCACAAATATTGGACAAGATAGGGATGGTGGTTGGTGATGCGCAGGATGGCGTCCAGCACGGCAGGTTCGACCGCTACCGGGCAGTCCCCCTGGCTTTGGTGGACGAGGTTGGCGGCCCCCTCCTGCCGCAGCGGCCAAAGCCGGACCAGGTGAAAGCCAAACAAAAACGGGCTGGTCATCCAGCCGGCGCTCTGGTCGGTCAATTGGGTCAAGAGGCGGGTCGAGGTGATGATGGTGCGGAGATGGCCTTCTTGCAACGCCTTGCGCAGCCGCGCCAGCCAGGCGGGGTCGATCTGGGCGACCTGAACCAAGACCTCCGCCTCATCCATCAACAGCAGCAGTTGCTGCCCTTGGCGCACCAGGGCGCGGCTCAGACGGCGCAGCATGCCTACAGCGTCTTCCTGGCGCAAGCTGGCGAAGTCAAGGTCGAGATCGGCAAAGCGTTCGGCGGCGTCTTCGATGGCCTGGAGCAGTTCAAGCGTCAACGTGGCAGGGTCGGTGCAGCCCTGGAGATCCCAAAAGAGCGGGACGAGATGCGCCCGCTTCTGAGCGGTAACCAGCTCGATCTGGCGCAGCAGCGATGTCTTGCCCATGCGCCGGGTTCCCACGACCCAGATGGCTGTGTCTGGAGCTGCCAGCAGATATTCGATTAGCCCTTGGCGATCATAGTGCTCGGCGCCGCGCACCCACCGCCCCACAACATACGGACTCTGCACGCCTTGCGCTTGTTCCGACGCCACGCCGACTGCGCCACCGCTGCCCACAAAAGCCAGGTTCGCACTGCCGCCGGCCCGTTATAGATTCGACGCCGGTACAGTGCAAACCTGGCTTGGCTTGGTTATGTGGTTAGCGAATCAACTGTGGCGAGAAGCGCATCTCTCCTTTCAACTCTTTGCCCACGACCCCACACGGCGGGCAGGCCCTTCGCACAGGCCGGATTCAAATGGTGTGCGGCGTTGGGCGAGTACTCCTCAAGCTCATTTCCTGGCGTGAGCGGCTTACCTCCTCGCTGGCCCGGCCTTTATGCAGCCGTCGTTCTGCACGCATGGGCCGGAAGGTGGATACTCCCATGTATATGACTATATGTGATCTACATGTGATCTAGCTGGAAGCACCTCCTTTCTCTCAAGCCGGATAAACAGTGGTTCGAGCGAGCGCCTCCTCCTTTCTGGGCGTCTCCGCAAGTCTCACTTCCCACAGAGAATATCACCCAATTCTTATTGCCATTGCTATATGCTGTCTCATTGTGTTTGTCAGTGTATTGTGCTTACGTTTACATAGTTTAGCGCATCGGCGCGGGCTTGTCAATACCCAATTTTCGCCAATTGACATTTTCCGTAGTACTTGCCTATTTATGACGCATGGATAACTGCATCGTTACGCTCAACCCGCTCTGTCCCCGACCGTTGGCCTTGGCTGGTCGCTGTGGTATCATGCAGGCCAGGGCGCACTGCCTCGCGCCGCGCCCTGGGTCGCGCGTGCAGGGCGGCGCGCAGCCTTCATCCTCCCCGCAGCACAGGAGTCCCAAACATGCAGATCGTCGATCTCAAGACCTTTGTCGTGGGCAATCCCTGGAAGAACTGGGTCTTTGTCAAACTCTACACCGACAGTGGGTTGACCGGGCTGGGCGAAGCCACCGGCGGCCTCTCTACCAAACCGGGGCTGGGCGATGTGGAGGAACTGCGCCGCCATGTGATCGGCGAAGACCCGTGCCACCCGGAACGCGTCTGGCAGAAGCTGCACAAAGCGCGCTTCTACGGCGTGACGCTGGGCATGAGCGCCGTCGAGCAGGCCTGCTGGGATATTCTGGGCAAAAGCTTGGGGGCGCCGATCTGGCAGCTTTGGGGCGGCAAACACCACGACCGGCTGCGCTGCTATGCCAACGGCTGGTACAAAGGCCCGCGCACGCCCGCCGACTTCGCCGGGCGCGCCGTACAGATGGTCGAGCGGGGCTATACGGCGCTCAAGTTCGACCCCTTTGGCGGGGCCTATCAACAGATCGGCAAGGAGAGCGAAGACCTAGCCGTCGCCATTGTGGCCGCGGTGCGCGCCGCCGTGGGGCCTAAGGTCGATCTCTTGATCGAGGCGCATGACCGCTTCACCGTGGGCACGGCGATCCGCGTGGGCCGCCGGCTGGAGGAATACCAGCCGATGTGGCTGGAGACGCCGGTGCGCAGCTATGATCTAGCCGGGCATATCGAGGTGGCGCGCGCCCTGCGCATCCCCGTCGTCTTGGGCGAAGCGTTTAGCGAGGTGCGCCCTTTTGCCGACCTGCTGGCCTATCGTGTGATCGACATCGTGCAGCCGGAGCCACAGAAGCTCGGCCCCAGCCGGGCGCGCCAGGCGTGCGCCATCGCCGCGGCCTATACGGCGCTGGTCGCCTGCCACCAGGCGCAAAGCCCTTTCTGCACCGCCATGAACGCCCACATCCACGCATCGATCCCCAACTTCTTGATCCAGGAAAACTTCGACGACTCGGCGGAGCCGTGGACGTGGGATGTGCTGGCGGGCGTGCCGCGCGTGGAGGCCGACGGCTCGCTCACCGTGCCCGACCGCCCAGGCTGGGGGGTGGAGTTGAACGAGGAGGAGGCGCAGAAACACCCCTACAGCGAGGTCCACTTCTTGCGCCTCTTTGAAGAAGGATGGGAGACGCGCGGGCAGACATAGGTAGTGCAGGCTATCACCGGCCACAGCCGGCGTCTGTCGACAGTGCATACACCGTGCGCGAAGGAGGTCGTCCATGTCGCCCGTACGCCAAATCCCGCATGGCACGCTGGACTATGCCGAGGTCGCGGCCTTGGGGGTCCGGCCCGACGACCTGCTGGTCTTTTCGTCCAATATCAACCCCTATGGCCCGCCGCCAGCCGTGGTCGAAACACTGCGCGGCGCGCTGACACCGGCCATCATCGCGCGCTACCCCGACCGGCTCAGCCTGGAGTTGCGCGCCCGGCTGGCCGCCTATCATCAGATCCCCGAAACGGCGCTCCTGGTGGGCAACGGCACCGCCGACCTCTTATGGCTGATCGGGCTGCTGCATCTCCAGCGGCGGCACATCGCCGTGTTGGCGCCTACCTTTGGCGAATATGAGAATGTGGCGGCGCTGATGGCCGCGCCGGTGACGCGTGTCGATTATCCCGGCTGGCAGCGCCAGGCCGAGGGCAGCTTTTTATCGGGGGAGAACGTCGTCGGGCGCTGTGCGCAGGCGTTGGCGGCGGCGCAGCCTGAGGTAGTCTTTGTCTGCAACCCCAACAACCCAACCGGCCAAGTGCTGCGCCCGGACGAGCTAGAGCAACTCTATGCGGCCGCGCCCGCCGCGCTCTGGATCATGGACGAAGCCTACCTAGAGTTCACGGCGCAGCCGGTGAGCAGCATCCCTTGGATCGGGCGCGGCAACTGGCTCGTGCTGCGCTCGATGACGAAGGACTTCGCCTTGGGCGGGCTGCGGCTGGGGTATGTGGCCGGCGCGCCAGTGCTGATTGGGCCATTACAGCAGGCACAATCGCCGTGGAACACCAATAGCTTGGCGCAGTTGGCGGGGATCGCGTGTATGGATCAACGCAACTGGCGCGAGACCACGCTGGCCCAACTGCGCGCGGATTGCGCCGAACTGCGCGGGGAACTCCAGGCCGCGGGTTTTGCGCCGCTGCCCACCACGGTCAACTACTTTCTGATGCCTGTGGCGGACCCGGCACGGCTGCGCGCCGCCCTGCTGCAGCGGCGCATGGTCATCCGCGACTGTACATCGTTTGGGCTGCCCGGTTATGTACGCATTGCCGCGCAACGCCCGGATGCCAATCGCCGTCTAGTCGCGGCGCTGACCGAGTACCGCTCAGAGGAGCGTTAGTTCGTACCGCTCAGAAAAGGTTCTTCGGCGTCAAACTCGACCAAGTCGCCCGTGACGGTGTAGATCACCCGTTCGCAGATATTGGTCACCCGGTCGGCGGCGCGCTCGAGATTGTGCGCGACCCAGGAGAGATAGTTGGCGCGGTCGATGATCTCCGGGTTCTTGATGATCAGTTCGATCAGATCGCGGCTGACCTTGTTGTAGAGCGCGTCGATCTCGTCGTCTTCCAGCGGGATGGCACGCGCCGCCTCCACATCCTGGTTGACAAAGGCATCCAGCGAGCGCTGCAACATGTCCATGGCCTTATCTGCCATGCGTGGGATGTCGATCAGCGGCTTGACCAGCGGCTCATGACCCAGATAGAGGTTGATCTTGCTGATGCCCTTGGCATAGTCACCCATGCGCTCCAGTTCGGTGGAGATGTCGAGCACAGCAGCCAAGAAGCGCAGGTCGCGCGCCATCGGCTGCTGGGTGGCGATCAGGGTCAGGCAGTTCTGCTCCAGCGTATACTTGCGCGCGTTGATCTGCCGGTCGCCGGCGATGATGCGCCGGGCCGCGTCATGGTCGCGGGCGCGCAAGGCCTCCACCGCATCCAGAATGGCCTGGCGGACCATGCTCCCCAGCACGAGAACATCGTCTTGCAGCTTCTCCAATTCACGCGAAAACATCGTGCGTACCATAGCTGGACTCCAATTCTAGACAGGCGGTGGATCGGCGGCGGTCACCCAAAGCGACCCGTAATATAGTCCTCGGTTTGCTTGTGCGTTGGACGGGTGAAAAGCTGGCGGGTCGGGCCGTACTCCATCAGATGGCCGGTGCGGGTGTCGTCCACCATATAGAAGGCCGTATAGTCGGAGACGCGCGCCGCCTGCTGCATATTATGGGTAACGATCACGATCGTGTAGTTGGCTGCCAGTTCGCGCATCAAATCCTCAATCTTGAGCGTGGCGATGGGATCCAGGGCCGAACATGGCTCGTCCATCAGAATGATATCCGGTTTGACCGCGATCGCCCGCGCAATGCACAGCCGCTGCTGCTGTCCACCCGAAAGCCCCAGCGCGCTCTGGTGCAGCTTATCCTTCACCTCGTCCCAGAGGGCTGCGCTCTCCAACGACTCTTGGACCAGATCGTCCATGTTGCCCCGATAGCCGTTGATCTTCGCGCCCCATGCTATATTATCATAAATACTCTTCGGAAAAGGATTGGGTTTTTGAAAGACCATGCCCACATGGCGGCGCACCTGCACCGGGTCCACCTGCGAGGCGTAGATATCTTGGTCGTTCAAAAGGATTTCACCCTCCACGCGCGCCGTGGCGATCAGGTCATTCATGCGGTTGAAGCAGCGCAGCACCGTGCTTTTGCCGCAACCCGAAGGGCCGATCATCGCCGTGATCTTGTGGCGTCTGATACTCAGATTGACATCGCGCACGGCATGGAAGCTGCCGTAATAGACATTGAGGTCGTGCGTGACGAGGACATCGTCCACGTCGCGGCCCGCAGGGCCACCATTTGCATGCCCCTCGTACACTTTTTCGACATTCACTTTTTCCATCGGATGAGCATCTAATTGTAGCATACGCACCTAATTTCCCTGATGACTATACCGGTTCCGAATCCAGATCGCAGTCGCATTGAGCGTCAAAAGCAGCGCCAACAAGACCAAGATCGCGCCCGCCGCCAAATTGCGGAACTCGGCCTGGGGCCGCGAGGTCCACTGGTAGATCTGGATAGGTAGTGTCGTAAATTTCGAAAACGGCCCGTTCGGGTCCACGACAATAAAGGTCGATGCGCCGATCACCACCAGCGGGGCCGTCTCGCCGATGGCGCGCGAGATCGACAGGATCGCGCCCGTCATAATCCCCGGCAGCGCGCTCGGCAGCACATGGCTCCAGATGGTCTGCCATTGCGTTGCGCCCAACCCCAGCCCGGCCTGGCGCAGCGATGCGGGCACGGCGCGGATCGCCTCGCGCGCGTTGATGATGATCAGCGGCAGGATCAACAGCGCCATTGTCAACCCGGCAGCCAGCACGGTGCGCCCGTTGGCGGTAGTCGGGTCGCCGATACCAAAGAGCGCACCGCTGGTCAACGGCTCCAGCGCACGCACAAAGATCGCCAGCCCCAACATGCCATAGATGATCGAAGGCACGCCGGCCAGATTGTTGATGTTGGTCTCGATCAAGCGGTTGAACCAGGTATTGCCGGCGTACTCTTCGAGATAGATGGCCGCGCCCACGCCGACGGGCAGCGCCACCAGGATCGTGATCAGGATCACCCACAGCGAGCCGAAGATGGCGGTGCGGACACCGGCAAACTCCGGTTTGGACGACTGCGGTGAGGTCAAGAAATCGCCCGTGACCCAACTGCGAAAGGTCAGTTTGGCGTTGGGCATGGCTGCGATTTCGGCCTCGATCGCGCTGCGCCGCAGGAGCGAATCGGTCAGCGACCAACTGCGTACAATGGCCGGCTCGACCACACGCTCCAACACCAACTCATAGACACTTTCCTGGCTGCGCTCGGCAAAGGGTTGGTCATTTTCAAGACGGCGCATGAGGCCCGCCGAGACGTTCGCCTCCAAGATGTCAATCAACGCCTCCTTGGGCAGTTCGGCCAGCTGTGCGCCGGCGAGGCCGGAGTCCGGCGCGGCGCCCGCCATCAGCTCGGCTGGGTCGACGGCGTTCTGGATCGCGACATAGCCAAAGGCGCTGTCGAAGACGTTATACAACAGCGCCAGCAGGGCGAGGATGCCGACGAGCGTCGAGGCCATGAAGACGACACCCCAGAGCGCGCCGCTGCGCTGGCGCTGGTGTACCTGACGCACGCCGGATGCGCCTTCGGGGAAGCCCGTCGCCCACTTCTCATAGCGGATCGCCATCAGTCATACACCTCCCGGAAACGCTGTACCAGAAAACGGCTCAGAATGTTCAGCCCCAAGGTCATGAGGAAGAGCACCAACCCCACGGCAAACAGGCTGGCATAGTCAATCGAGTCATAGCTCAGGTCGCCGCCGCTGATGCGCACGATATGGCCGGTCATCGTCTCGGCGGCCTTGAATGGGTTCAACAGCGCCATGCCGCCCCAGGCTTCACCCCAACTGTTGAAATTGCGCGGCCCCGCCCCGGCGGCAATCGCCACCACCATGGTTTCGCCGACGGCGCGCGAGACGGCGACGATCAAGGCCGCGGCGATGCCGGAAAGCGCCGCGGGCAGCACAATGCGCGCGGCTGTCTCCAAGCGGGTCGCGCCCAGCCCATAGGCGGCGGCGCGCAGCGACTGGGGCACTGCGCGCAGCGCGTCCTCCGCCATCGAGGTGATCAGCGGCAGGATCAAGATGCCGATCACGATCCCCGCCGAGCCGGTGTTGTAGATATCCACCGTGTTTTCGCCAAAGATGCGGCGCAGCAGCGGTGTCATCCAAGTCAACGCAAAATAGCCATAGACCACCGTCGGCACGCCGGCAAGCACCTCTAGGATCGGTTTGAGTATCCCGCGCACGCGCGGCGAGGCATACTCGCTGAGATAGATCGCGATCATCAGCCCGATCGGCAGCGCCACCAGCATCGCCATCGTGCTCGTCAAGAGTGTGGCGATCACCAACGGCCAGATGCCAAACTCGCCGATCGCGGGCTGCCACTTGATGCGGGTGGCAAACGCAAGCAGATCGACCTCCGGGCGGCGAAAGAAAAGCCATGCTTCACGACCCAACACATAGAGGATGCCAAGGGTCGTGAGAACGGTGATGGCGCCGCACACAGCCAGAAAGCCCTGGATCAGCGATTCGCCAAGCCGAGGCTGCTTGCGCAGATCAAACGGCTGCGCTCCCCGATTGGCCCTGTCCTGCACGCGAAAAGCTGGCGTCATGGCGGACATTTCTCTCTGCATACACCTTTCTCCTGTGGCCGTCTCCTGTGGCCGTCGGCAGCGGTGAGCCACAACGGCTGATCTCCAAAGCCCTGTGGCAGGGCAATGGGGAGCGGTTGCCCCCTCCCCATCGTCTCAGCCGATTCAGCTCAAGCACGCGCCGTCCTATTGGCCGGTGGCATCCAGCCAATTCTGCTTGGCCGCATTCAGGGCCGTGTCACTCGCCGGGAAGTAGCCGACCTTGGCGATCTCTTCGTTGACAAAGCTCAGGTAGAAGTTGATGAAGGCCGCTACCTGGGGCTTCTCCTGCAGGATCGCCGCATCCGAGTAGATGAAGATCGGGCGGGCCAGGGCATAGTCGCCGCTGTCCACCGTCGCCGCACCTGGCTCGACCCCCTCGATATGCAGGACCTTGAGCAGACCGGCGTTCTCCTCATAGTAGGCATAGCCGAAGTAGCCGATGGCATAGGGGCTGCCTTCCACCCCCTGCACCAGCACGTTGTCGTCCTCGCTCAACTGTAGGTTGGCGGCGTCCAACAACGCCGCCTCCGCGTCTTCGCCAAAGGTGGGCTGCATCACGGCCTCGACAAAGTAGTCGAAGGTGCCGCTGTCGGTGCCGGGGCTGAAGCGCTGGATCGGCTCGGCGGGCCAACTGGGGTCAACTTCGTTCCAGGTGGTCACCTTATTGGAGAA
>QEUY01000270.1 GCA_003577365.1 Chloroflexota bacterium
GGGACGATGGCCCCGCCGAGCGCGCCGCCGCTGGCTGCGTCCATAAAATGCAGCGTGCCGCCTTGGGTCAGCGCCAGGACGCGCTCGTTGTCGACCCACGCGCCCCCCACGACCAGCCCGGCGGTGGTGGCGCGCCAGGCCTGCTGCACCGTGTCGCGTGTGATAGCTTTGACATAGCCGTTGCCGGAGACAAAGACAAAGCGGTCGTTGACGGCCAGCCCCGACGCCGCCTCCCCGTTGTCATAGTTCCACAGTTCAATCCCGGTGTTGGCGTCCAGACAAAAGAGGCGGTTGTTGCCGTCCACAAGGTAGAGTTCGGCCAGCCCGCGCACGCCGGGCGAACTGTAGACCGGCCCGGCGCTGATGTTGGTCAGATCGTCGCGCCGCCAGACGACCTCATAGTTCAACACATCCAAGGCGACGACCACCCCCGCCGCCGCATAGACCAGTTGGTCGCCGACGGCAGGGTAGCGCAGCGGGCTGCCTGTGAGCGTAAAGGTGCGCAAGACCGCCCCATTGTCGCGGTCCACGGCCAGCAGTTGATAGCTCCCGTCTTGGCCCACGCCGACAAAGAGCGTGTCGCTGTAGACGCTGAAGCTGGTGACCGCGGGCAGCCCCGTGCCGGTGTTCCAGATCTGCACCGACTCGTTGCCGCGGTCGGCCAGGGCGATCAGGCGACCGGCGTCGTCGGCCACAAAGATCTCGCCGCCCAGCACGGCCGGCGCTTGGCGGATCGGCTGGCCCAGGTTGTTGCGCCAGCGCTGGTTGCCGTTGATGCGGTCAAAGCTGTAGAGATGCTGATCGGCGCTGGCGACCACGACGCTGGCCCCAGTCACCACGGCGGGCGAGATCAAGGCCTGCGAGGCTTGGGCGGGCGCGGGCCAGGCCAGGCTGACCGACGGCTGGGGAAGCTGGGGCAGCCGCCCTTGGGCATCGCGCGTATAGCGCCACAGCGGGTAATCGCCCGGCGGGATCGGGGTGGGGGTGGGCAGCGGCAGCAGCCCGGTCGTGACCGGCTGCACGCCCAGCCAGCGCACGTCGTTGCCGTTGGTCCCTTGGGGCGCGCCGGGGGGCAGCCCGTTGTCGCGCGGGCGCGCATAGGCCTGGCGCACCCAGCCGGGGCGGTTGTCGACACAGCAGGCATAGACCCATTCGCCCGACGGGGTGCGGCCCAACAACTGCACTTCGCTGTTGGCGGCCAGCGTGCCGGTGGCGGTGTAGACGACGCTTGGCCCCAGGCGCACGGTGGTGTTTTCATTGCGCACAAAGGCGCGCAGGCTCGTGACCAGATAGGGCTGACCCGTCGCCGTGGGGGGAGGCAGCGGCGTGGGCGAAGGCGTCGGCGGCAGCGGGGCCGGCGTGGGCGGCTCCGGCGTAAAGGTCGGCGGCGCTGCCGGGGGCAACAAGACCGCCGGCGTCTCGGTGGGAATCGCGGTGGGCAGCTCGCCCGGTGTTTCGGTCGGCGGCGCAAAGACCTCTTCGTCAGGCGCGGGGGTGGGTAAAGCCGAGATGGAGATGCCGATCGGCAGCACCACGACGATCGGCGTGGGCGTCGCCAGGGCCGACAGCGGCGTCTCGCTCGATTCCGGTGTGGGGCCATAGACGGCAATGCCCGGCAGCATGACGGTGACCGGCGTCGGCGTCAGGGTCGCCGTGGCGGTCAGGTCAGGGGGAAGCAAATGGCCGGGCGCGCCGGGGGTCACAAGCTGCGGCGGTGTGGGCGTGCGCGTGCCCAAGAGCGCCGCCTGATAGGCGGTCTGGGTCAGCATGTCCTCGGCCAGGCGCGTGGCGCGGAAATCGGGGGTGGCGCTGAGCGGCGGCGCGCTGGTGCGGGTGGGCGTCGGGGTGGGGCCAAAGGCCAGATCGCTGCGCACCGCCCACAGCATCAGCCCGACGCCGAGCAGCAGCAGCACCGCGATCAGCACGGCGACGGTGATGATCTCCGCCATGCTGCTGCGCCGCACGACATAGACATAGGCCGGCGTGCGTGGCGGCAGCGGCTCGACAGGCGGCGCCGGCCGCGGGCCGGGTGGCGGCAGGCTGGATGGCGGTAGAGGGCGGCGACCGAGACGCTTGGGCATAGCCCCATTGTAGCAACAACCCAATGCTCCCTTCAAACCCGGCGGCGAGCAGACTTGCTTGCGTTTTGGGGCGCGCGGCATATAATGAGACCAGCGGTGCGACTGAGCGCGCGCCCAATCAGTGAGATAGCCGCTGCGCCGGATGCGCCGGGCAAGGGCAGTGGACCGGTAGTGTGGGCGATATGACCGTTGATATGACTGTCGATATGACTGTCGATTTAACCATCTATGTCAGCCGCCACTGTGAGGTGTGCCGCTATGCCTATGAGGTCGCCGGCGAGATCCGCAGCCGTTTTCCGCATGTACACGTGACGCTGGTCGATCTGGAGACCACGCCGCAGGAGGTGCCGGAAGCCGTCTTTGCCACCCCCACCTATCTGTTGAACGGCCGCGTCTGGTCGCTGGGCAACCCCTCCCCAGAGAAGATTCAAACCACGTTCCAGGCGTTACATCGTTGACGTCCAGGTTGATGGCCAGGAGCCAAGCGTGAGTAGCAAACTCGACGAAAAAAACAACATCTCCCAGCCTGCCGAAAAGCTGCGCTATCTTTCGGAGCTGGCCGTCTTTCAAGACCTGTCGCCGCGCGAGATGCAGGAACTGAACCGCATCACGACGATGAGCACAGTGCCGCGCGGCCGCGTCTTCTACCGGCCCGAAGAGCCGGGCGAGGTACTCTTTATCCTCAAAGAAGGCCGGGTGCAGCTCTATCGCATCAGCCCGGAAGGCAAAAAGCTGGTGATCACCACCCTGGGGCCGCACACGCTCTTTGGCGAGATGGCGCTTTTGGGCACGAAGATGCACAACACCTTTGCCGAGGCGATTGACGACTGCCTGATCTGCGTCATGAGCCGCACCGACCTGGAGCGGCTGATCTTGAACAAACCGCAGGTGGCGCTGCGCATCCTGGAGATCACCGGCAAGCGGCTGCGTGAGGCCGAGGAGCGGCTGGAAAATATGGCCTTCAAAGGCATCCCCGCCCGGCTGGCAAGCCTGCTGCTGCGGCTCTCCGCCGAGCAGTCGAGCGACGAGATCACCGGCTTGACCCATCAAGACTTGGCCGAAAGCGTGGGGACCTATCGCGAGACGGCTACCCAAGTCTTGAACGACCTCAAGTCGCAAGGCTTGATCGACATTGGGCGCAAACGGATCAAGATTTTGGATGCCGACGGGTTGGCCGAGGTTGCCGAAAGTTAGCCCCAAAGCGCCCCAAAAGAGGGCGGAAAAAGGGCGGCGGGGCAGCGTTGGGCAGGTGTTGGGCATATGATCCGACTATTCCCAGAGCAGTTGACAATTGCCGGAAACGTGGATACAATCTTCGCAATGTGGCTTTGTGCAAAGAGGAACATACGCCGGTCAGCGCCATTCGCCGGCCTCGGTGGCTCGCGTCTGGACGGTGCAGCGTCCTTCTCGGAATTTCTGACCGATGTCCGGACGGGGCGCGCACGGCCGGCTCCGGTTCAAGCCGCGGCGTTTCTGACAAATTCCGTGTACAGTGCAGTTCAATGACTTTCGACGTGCCCCCTCGGCAGAGGATCTGTGCACAGACGGTCGTGGCGATAGTTTGCGACATGGCGTGGCTGGATACAGGGGAATGCTGTTTCTGGGAGTGCACGGAAGAGAATTCACCGCTGATGACAGCTACGCTTAACAGGAGGTCTTTTCGATGACGCATGTGATTTTTGATCTGTGCATTCGCGATGGCGCGTGCGCAGAGGTGTGCCCGGTCGAATGCATCGTACCTGGCTTCCCCGAAGAGGAGTGGCCCTGGTACTATATTGACCCTGATACCTGCATTGACTGCGGCGCTTGTGTGCCGGAATGCCCGGTCGAGGCGATTCTGCCCGAAGAAGATTTGCCCGAAGAGCAGGTCTACACGGCTGAACTCAACGCCCTCTTCTTTAGCGAAGGCCCTGGCTATTCGGCTATGGAACACAAGTAAGCTCCACCCCTTGCCCAATAAAACCTCTGCTGCGGCAGAGGTTTTTTGTTGTCTGGGCGTTTTTCGCGCAAACTGGTAGCGATCATCCTTGAATTGCGCGCCCGCGCCCCACGCCGGCGCGCACACCGCAACCATTCGCCAAGGGGGGAGTATGGCACAAACAACCACACTGGCCGCGCCCGACTGGTCAAACGTCAAGCGTGCCCTGGTGATCATGGCGCATCCCGACGACCCGGACTTCACCTGCGCCGGGACGGCCATCGCCATGGCGCGCCAGGGGATCGAGGTCACCTATATGATCTTGACCAACGGCGACAAGGGCAACCACAACCCGGAGATCACGCGCAACCAGTTGATCGCCATGCGCAAGATCGAACAGCGCAACGCCGCCGAGCTGTGTGGCGTCAAGCAGGTGTTGTTTATGGGCGTGGAGGATGGTTTCCTGCGCCCGACGCGCGCCATCCGCAAACGCGTGACGCGCGAGATCCGGCGCATCCGGCCCGAACTGATCATCTGTCCTCATCCCGACCGCTATCTGGTGGGCGACGGCTACATCAACCACCCCGACCACCGCAACGCCGGGCTGGTGGCGCTGGAGGCGATCTTCCCCGCCGCCGACAACCCGATGTTCTATCCCGACATGGCGGATGAAGGCTATCTGCCGCACAAGATCAGCCAACTCTATGTCTTTGGGCACGACGAGCCGAATGTCGAGCTGGACATCACGGCGGACATCGACCTCAAGATCCAGGCCATTCTCTGCCATGTGACGCAGATCCCCAACCCGGAGGAAGCGCCGGCGCGCTGGAAGGAGCGCTGGGCGACGCGCCACGAAGACGGCGGCCCGCGCTACTATGAGCGTTTCCGCGCCATGAGCTTTACTTAGAAGCTATATCACCGCAAAGAGCGCAAAGAGGGGAGAAACAAGAAAGCCTAAGTGCGGTATTGTACCGCGCATTCTGGTGCATACTCCAGAATGCGGTTTTCATGGACATTGACTCTTTGTTTTCTAAAGGTTCATGGATGCTGCGTCTCATCAACTGTAGGGACAGGCCCCCGTGCCTGTCCGTATGTTGCGGGCGGTCACCGAGGGCCGCACCCTACACACGGGGGCGACGGGCCGCCACAGGGGGCGGCCCCGACGGTGAACCTTGCCGGACGGAGCAATGAAAACCGCACCTACATAAAATACGGGCGCTGGTCGAAACCAGCGCCCGTGCTGTATTCAGGGGACTGATGGCGTTACTGGATCTCCGCCATCAGTTCTTCCTGCGTCTGGTTGGCGAACTCGTTCAGATCGTCCAACGTAGACTGAATGTCCGCACCCTGCATCATGGCGTTGAACTGCTCCTGCATGGACCGGCGCACCTGGTCGTAGGAGATCAACTGCGGCTCGTACTTGGAGTAGGGCAGCATGTCCAGACCCTGCTTCCACTGCGCGCCGCCAGGAATGCTCTCCACATAGGCATCCAACTCGCCGTTGGCCCCCACGCTGGCGCGAGTCGGGAAGTAGCCGCTGGCCTCCACCCACTTCACCATCTGTTCCGGCTCGGTGAACCACTTGACGAAGATCCACGCCGCCAGCTCCTGCTCTGGGGTGGTGACCGGGATCATCACGTCGCCGCCATAGACGTTCTGGACGGGGTCAGGGGTGGTGTGCGGGATCGCCGCCACGCCCCAGACGTCCGGGTCACGCCCCTCTTCCTTGGCAATGGTTTCGATATCACCCTGATAGAAGGGGATGCCGGAGGTCGAGCCTTGGGTGAAGAGAGCGCGGCGGGCGGCAAACTCCGTGTTGGGGAAGCCTTCGGTGAAGAAGTAGGCGCAGCCGTCGTCATACAGCCCCTTGAGGAAGGTCAGGGCGTCTGC
>QEUY01000271.1 GCA_003577365.1 Chloroflexota bacterium
GAGTCGGGCGCGGCGCTGATCCACAACGATTACAAGTATGACAATCTGCTGCTCGACCCGCAGAACCTGACGCGCATCCGCGCCGTGCTCGATTGGGAGATGTGTACGCTGGGCGACCCGTTGATGGATCTGGGCACGCTGCTCGGCTACTGGATCGAGCCGGGCGACCCGCCCGCGCTGACGCGCATGTTTGGGCTGACGACGCTGCCCGGCAATTTTACGCGCGCCGAGGTGGTGGCGCGCTATGCCCAGGCCAGCGGACGCGCCCTGCCCGACCCGCTCTTTTACTATATCTACGGGCTGGTCAAGATCGCGGGCATCATCCAGCAGTTGTATGCGCGCTACCGCCAGGGGCATGTGCCGGATGCGCGCTTCGCCGTGCTGGGCGAGGTGGTGCAGGGCTGCGCCGCCTCCGCCGTGCGTGCCCTGGAGACGGGGCGGCTCAGTGGGGTATGAGGGGATAGACCGCAAAGGTTGCAAAGTACGCAAAAGCTCCTTGCCCCTCCATCCTTTGAAGCTTGGCGACTGCGCCCTCCCCATGATAGAATAGACTGCTATGGATTTGGCGGGACAGCAGGCCTGCTGTGCGGCACACAGAGCCGCATCCCGCCTGCCCGCTGGCGAGGGCAATCAAACACCAGGAGTCACACGTTGCTGCGCAGACTTTTCGGCATCCAAGAGACTAAGACGCAGGACGACCTCAAGATCGAGGAGAGCCTGCAAAAAACCCGTTCCGGCTTCCTGGGGCGGATCAGCACGATCTTCCAGGAAAACGAGATCACAGAAGATCTGTGGGAGGAACTGGAGGAAACGCTGATCGCCGGGGATGTGGGGATGAACGTCGCCCTCGACCTGGTCGAAAAGACCCGCCTGCGCGTCCAGCGCGACAACATCAAGGCGACCAAGGACGCCTATCTTGTGCTCAAGCAGGAGATGGTGCGCCTCTTGGCGGCGGAGACACCGCTGCACATCGACGAGCCGCGCATCTTGACCGTCGTCATGGTCGTGGGCGTCAACGGCTCCGGCAAGACCACCACCATCGGCAAAATGGCCTACTATTACCGGCAGAAAGGCCGGCGCGTGCTGATCGCCGCCGCCGACACCTTCCGCGCCGCGGCCATTGACCAGCTTAAAGTCTGGGGGCAGCGCGCCGGCGTCGAGGTCTTGGCACACGCGCCCGGGGCCGACCCAGGCGCCGTCGTCTTCGATGCCATCCGCGCCAGCCAGGAAAGCCGCCAGGCCGACCTGCTGATCGTCGATACCGCGGGCCGGCTCCAGACCAAGTTCAACTTGATGAAAGAGCTGGAGAAGATCACGCGCGTGGCCGCCAAGCAAGTCCATCGCGCCCCGCACGAAGTCCTATTGGTGCTCGACGCTTCGACCGGCCAGAACGCCATTTCCCAGGCCAAACATTTCAAGGAGAGCGCCGGCGTCACCGGCATCGTCCTAACCAAATTGGATGGAACCAGTAAGGGCGGCGCGGTGCTCAACATCAAGCAGGAGTTGGGCGTGCCTGTGCGCTTTGTCGGCACCGGTGAAAAGATCGACGACTTTGCCCACTTCGACCCCGTCGCCTTTGTCGAGGGGCTATTGGGCGACTAACCCAAAGGGATCATGCATGAGCGAGCTTGAAACAACCCTGACCCAATTGGTGGAGCAGATTGGCTTGATCCGGAGGCGTCTTTGACGTCCCAGGCAAAGCCGAACGCTTGGCAGAGCTAGAGGCTGAAACCGGCGCGGCCGGCTTCTGGAACGACGCGCAGGCCGCCCAGAAAAAGATGCAAGAGATCAGCGCGCTGCGCGAACAGGTGGAGCAGTGGGAAACGCTCTACCGCCGTGCCACCGATGCGCTGGAACTCTTCCACATGGCCGAGGACGACCCTGGGCTGCTGACCGAACTAGAACAAGAGGCGGACAGCCTGGCGCAGGAATATGCCCAGCGTGAATTTTCGCTGGCGTTGGGCGGTCCACACGACGCCGGCCCCGCCATCATCAGCATCCATGCGGGCGCAGGCGGCACCGAGGCGCAAGACTGGGCGCAGATGCTGCTGCGTATGTATCTGCGCTGGGCCGAAAAGCGTGGCTTCAAAACCACCATCACCGACATGACCGAGGGCGAAGAAGCCGGCGTCAAGAGCGTCACTGTCGAGATCGACGGCCCCTACGCCTATGGCTATCTTAAGGCGGAAAAGGGTACCCATCGCCTTGTGCGCCTCAGCCCTTTTGATTCCAACAACCGCCGCCACACCAGCTTCGCCAAGGTCGAGGTCATGCCCGTCTTGGACGAAGACATCGAGATCGAGATCAACCCCAAAGACATTGAGATCGAAGTCTATCTGAGCGGCGGCGCAGGCGGGCAGAATGTGCAGAAGAACGCCACCGCGGTACGCATCCGCCACCTGCCGACAGGCCTGATCGTCACCTGCCAAAACGAGCGCAGCCAGACCCAAAACCGAGAATCGGCCATGCGTGTGCTGCGCGGCAAGCTCTACGAGATCGAACAAGAACGGCTGGCCGAGGAAAAGGCCAAGCTCAAAGGCATCAACGTGCAGGCCAACTTCGGCTCGCAGATCCGCAGCTATGTGCTCCACCCTTACCAATTGGTCAAAGACCTGCGCACCGACGTGGAGACCGGCAACACGACCGCCGTCCTCGATGGGGAGCTTGACCCGTTTATGGAGGCTTGGCTCAAACAGCAAGTCGGCGAAGAGAACGGCTAGCCCAGCCAGCGACTGACGCCAAACCATAATTATGCCCTAGCGGCCTGCGGAAGGGCGACTTACTCTTCCTCTGCCCTTTGCGCCCTTTGCGTGCTTTGCGGTAAATCACTCTGTGATCGCCACGCGATAGGTTGCCTCACAGCCCACGGCGCTGTCCGGCGCGGGCGCGACGCGCACAAAATAGGTCCCGTCCACCGCAGGCTGCCAGGCCAGCGTGCCGGCACCGTTGGCGGCCAGCCGCGTCAGCCCGTCGACGTCATAGACCTCTACCCGCGGCCTGACCCCTGCGGCCACTTCGTCCACCGTTACCTGATAACGCGTGCCCGCGGTTGCGTTGAGCCGCAGCCAGTCCTCGTCGCGCGGCCCGTCGAAGAGGCGCGTCAGCGGCGGATGGCCCGCGCTCACGAAGACCGCGGCAAAGTAGCTATCGTCGGCTTCCAGCCGGTCGGCGGGACAGCGCAGCGGCGCGTGCAGGTCAAACTCGCCCAGCCGGTCGCTGGCGGCATAGATCACCTGCGCCGCCTCGTCCACGACCGTGGGCAGCGGCGCCCAGGCGCGCGCTTGAGCATCCCAGCGCACCAGCAGCAGTTGGTCCAGCGCCAGATGGCGCGTATCGACGCCTTGATATTGCACGGCCAACTCTAGCGGGTGGGCCAGCGGGGTATCGGGCGGCGTGGGTGCGCCCTGCAGCCAGTCCAGCACCTGCAGGCGAAAGGCGCGGCCCAGGCTGCGCTGCGGCGGGATGGGTCGTGCCGGCGCGCCGCCCAGCGCCAGCTCGACGCGCGCCTGGCCGGCCAAGGCATCGGCGGGCAGGTTGGCCGTCACCGTGCCGCCGCCATCGCGCAGCGTCGCGCCCTGGCTGCCCAAGAGAATTACCTCCGCCGTGGGGTTGAAACGCCAGAGACGGCGACTGGCCGCGCCCGCCGTCCACGGGTCCGGCCCATCTCCCGCCCAGCCAAAGGGGTCGACCGGCACGTCCACGGCTTCGCCGTCCCAGACGCCGTTGCCGTTGTCCAGGTGAACGGCAAAGTGCAGATGCGTGCCCATGCTGTTGCCCGTGCTGCCCATGATGCCTAGCACCGTGGCGCGCGCCATCACATCGCCGGCGCGCACGGCTACACCGTCGAGATGGCTGTAGCGGGTGAAATAGCCGTTCTCATGCGCCAAGATGACCTCGTTGCCATAGCCGCCGTTGCAGCGGGGCGTGCCTGCGGCGCAGGTCGTGTAGACCGCGGCCACGCGGCCCGCTGCCGCGGGGTAGATCGGCAGCGGCTCGTAGACGCCCGGCGTCGCGGGGTTGGGGTCGCGGTAGGGAAAGTCGATCCCGTCATGGCCGTCATAGCAGCGCCGCTCGAAACAGCCCAGCGCATCGTTGGAGGGTTCGGCGCGGCGCTGCCGCCCATCCCACAGCAGCACGGCTTGGTTTTTGCTATAGTCTGGCGCGTCGTGGTCGAACCAGGAGTCGATCCACCCGCCTTCGTCGGTATCGCGCAGCGTGTCCAAAAAGGTGGCGGGCAGCCCGTCATAGGCCAGGGGCAGGTCAAGAAATGCGCCCGGGTCGCCGCCGGGGAAGCCGATAAAATCTTGGCCTCGGAGCGAATCGAGCAGGCTCAACGTGCGCCGCGGCGGCGAAAAGATATAGCCTGGCTTGGCCGCCACCAGCGTATAGGTCCCGCCGGGCAGATAGGCAAAGCGATAGCTGCCTGTGGCGTCGGTGGTGGTGCGCTGCGGCCCGGCGGCGATCTCCACCCCGGCCAGCGGCGTGCGGCTCGCATCCAACACCCTGCCCTGCAGCGCATAGAGGGGCGGGTCCTGGCGCGCGTGGATGAACCCTGTAGCCATGCGCGAGGCGGGTGAGGCCTCTCCGGCAAGGTTGGTCGCGGGCGAGACAAAGGCGACCATGCGCCCATCGTCGCTGAGCGCGGCGGGGCCGCGGCTGGGCGCATTGGCCTGGATCCCCGTCCAGGCCGCAGCCACGCCCACCGACACCCGGCTTGTATGCTGGGCCAGCCGGTCATAGAGGAAGATATCGTCGGCCTGGTTGCCGTCGCCGCCGACCAAATTGGTCGCCGCCGAGACGAAGGCCACATAGCGCCCGTCGCCGCTGAGGGTGGGCAGGTCCGAGGCGCGATTGGCCTGTGTCCCCGCCGAACTGAGCGAGACGCGGATCGTGCTGCCGGTTGCCAGATCGTGCAAGAAGATGTCCGCTACGCCATTCGTATCCCCTGGAACCAAGTTGGTCGCGCCGGAGACAAAGGCCACCCACTGCCCATCGCCGGAGATGGCCGCGGCGCGGCTGTCGCCGTTGCCGGGCACGCTGTTATTGGGCGCGCTATCGCCGGGCGCACCACTGTCGGGCGCACCACTGTCGGGCGCGCCAGTGGCGGCGCGCGAGAGCAGGCGCGTGCGCCCAGTGTCACCGTCATAGAGATAGATCTGCATGCTGCCGGACTCCGCCACCAGATTCGGAGCGAGTTCGGGGTCCAGATTGGTGGCGCGTGACTCAAAGACGATCCGCCGCCCGTCGCCGGAGATGGCAGGCGCGGACGAGTCGCCATTGGCCGGCTCTCCCTCCGGCCCCAGCGAGATCAGGGTGGTTGCGCCGCTGGCGCGGTTGTGGACAAAGATATCGGAAAGGCCGTTGCCGTCGCCCGCGGCCAGGTTGCCGGCGCGCGAATGAAAGGCGACCAGCGTACCGTCGGCGGAGAGCGCAGGCCGCGCCGTGGCCCCGGCGTCGCCCGTGCGGTCGTCGGCCTGCGCGCCGGCGCTGCTCACCGAGACACGCTGGAGCCGGCCGGCGGCTTGGTCATAGACAAACGCATCTTGCACGGCGTTGGTGTCGCCCGGCGTCAGCGTCGTGGCCCAGGCATAGAAGGCGATCACCTGGCCGTCGGCAGAGAGCGCGGGGATGCCGATGCCGCCATCTTGGGCCTGTGCCACCTGCGCCAGCGTGCCCGTAGCGCGGTCGTAGCGGTAGACGGCGGTGCGGTCAGCGCCGGAGGCCGCGGCGCGCAGCGTCAGCGCCACGATGCGGCCATCCGCCGAGAGCGCCACCCCGCGCGCCAGGCCGGGAGGCAGCTCTGCCGTGGCGGGGATGGCCGGTGTCGTGGTCACGACTTCGCGGCTGACAAAGCGGTCATCCGGCGCGACAAAGCGGTCATCCGGCGCAGGCAGGGCAGGGATCAGGCCCGCCCTGTCGTCTGGAGCCGCAGCTTCTGCTGCACCGACGATGGGTACGGTGGGGAGCAGCGAGGGCACGCCGAGCGCATCCGGCAGCGCCGCCGGTTTCGCCGTGGGCAGCCCAAGGCCGAGCAGCCACCACAGCGCCCAGCCCGCCGCGGCCAACAGCAGCAAGGGCCGCCCGCGCCGCCAGATCGGTGCGCGTGCGTTGGGCTGCGGCAGATTCGAGGAGGGGCGGTTTACGTCCATAGCCCTGCATTATATGGCCCTGCATTATAGCAGTGCGCGCGCTGTGGCCCGGCGCAGCAGAGCTTAGTCGAGATGCGGCAGGTAG
>QEUY01000272.1 GCA_003577365.1 Chloroflexota bacterium
CTTGCGCGTCCACAGCAGCAACTTCCGGCAGATCGGCTTTGTGGCCGAGCCGGACCTGGCCGAACTGGCGCAGATGGTGCAGGCGCACCGCGAGTCGAACGGCGGCCCGATCGTCTTGGTCGACGACTTGGGCAGCGGCACGCTGTTAGACACACAGCCCTATGGGCTGGCGTGTGAGCCGATGGTGCAGGAGAGCTTGGCCGCGGGCGCGGACCTGGTGACCTTTAGCGGTGATAAGCTGCTGGGCGGGCCGCAGGCCGGGTTGATTGTGGGGCGGCGCGAACTGGTGGAGCAGGTGCGCCGCCACCCGATGGCGCGGGCGCTGCGTGTGGACAAGATGACGCTGGCCGCGCTGGAGGCAACGCTGCGCAGCTATCAGCGCGGGCGGGCGCTGGAGGAAATCCCCGTCTGGCGTATGATCGCAGCGCCGCTCGTCAAGCTCCAAGGCCGCGCCGAAGCGTGGCGGGCGCAGTTGGCTGCGGATCTGCCGGGCGAGGTCGAGGTTGCGGTGTGGCCGGGGGAGAGCGCAGTAGGCGGCGGCAGCCTGCCCGGTGAGACGCTGCCGACGGCGCTGCTGGCGGTCGGCTGTACGGCTGCTGAAAGCCGCGCCGCCGATCTGCGCCGTCAGCGCCCGCCGGTGATCTGCCGCATCCAGCGCGACCATCTGCTCTTTGACCCGCGCACGGTGCTGCCCGAAGAGGACGCAGCCCTGTTGGCGGCGCTGCGTGCCATTTTGCAGGCATAGTGTAGCCAGAGGGAACCCGATGCAGACCGTTTACGTCAAATTGGGCGGCTCGCTGCTGACCGACAAGCGCCGGGCCGAAACCCCGCGCCACGACGTGATCCGGCGGCTGGCCGCCGAGGTCCAGGCGGCGCGCCAGGCGCGGCCCGACCTACACCTGGTGCTGGGGCATGGGTCGGGCAGTTTTGGACATCTCCACGGCCAGCGTTATGGCACGCGCGCCGGGGTGCAGACGCCGGCGCAGTGGTATGGGTTTGCCGCTACCGGAGATGCGGCGGCGCGGCTCAACCGCATTGTGGTCGCCGCGCTGCTCGAAGCGGGCGTGCCGGCGTGGAGCATTCAACCCAGCGTGGCGCTGCGCTGTGTGGATGGGCGCATCTGTGCCGGGCCGGAGGCGACGGTCGCTCAGGCATTGGCACAGGGGCTGGCCCCGGTCGTCTTTGGCGATGTGGCGCTGGACAGCGTGCGCGGCGGCACGATTGCCAGCACCGAGGAGATCTTTGAATGGCTGGCGAGGACGCTGCCGCCGGCGCGCATCGTCTTGGCGGGCGAGGTGGCGGGCATCTTCACCGCCGACCCGCTGGTGGATACACAGGCCCACTTGCTGGCCGAGGTGACACCGGCGAGCTTTGCGACGGTGCGCCAGGGGCTAGGCGGCAGCCACGGCATGGATGTGACCGGCGGCATGGCGGCCAAGGCCGCGCAGGCCTTGGCTTGGGTCGAGCGCTGGCCGGGGCTGGAGGTGGTGATCTGCAGCGGATTGACACCTGGCACGCTGCGGACCGCGCTGTGTGACCCGGCGCAGCGCGTGGGCACGTGTCTGCATGGATAAAGCTTACAAACAGGCTGGGGTCGCGGTTCTAGACTGAAAATGGGTGGATGGCCGGCGGTGTCTCTGCCCAACTTTCCCGATCCATTTGCAGGATGAAGTTTGCCGCGAGTATAATGGGCGCGTGCTTTTCAGCCGGATAGTCGACAGTATGCTGGGCGGCTCGCCCGGCGCGGTCGAGTGCGGCTGGCGAAAGGTGAACCATGATTCTGACGGTCGTTTCCTTCATTTTAGTCCTGGGAGTCCTCGTCTTTTTCCATGAACTGGGCCACTATTGGGTGGCGCGGCGCAATGGGATCGTGGTCGAGGAGTTTGGCATGGGCTATCCTCCCCGGCTGGTGAAGCTGTTTCGCTATGATGGTACAGATTTTACGCTCAACCTGATCCCCTTTGGCGGCTTTGCGCGCATGAAGGGCGAGGATATGGGCGATATGACGCCCGGCTCGTTCAACGCCGCCAGCCGCATGGCGCGGGCAGCCACGCTGGTGGCGGGGCCGTTGATGAACGCGCTGCTGGCAGTGGTGCTCTTTGCCGCCAGCTTTATGGCCGGCTTTCCGGCGGTGGTGGGCTATCCGCAGGTGATCGCAGTCCAGCCGGGGAGCGCCGCCGCAGAGGCCGGGCTGCAGCCCAACGATGTGCTGCTGACGCTGCATGGCCATCGTGTCTTGGTCAGCGCGCTGGAGGACTTTACCTATGACGTGATGCGCGATGACAGCGCCGCCGGCTCCAGCCCAGAGCTGACCATTTTGCGCGATGGGCAGGTGATGGCGCTGCCCGTGGCGAGTACGCTGCGCGAGGGCGATCTGCTCGACGGTCTGGACTATCTGCCGGTGATGAGCACCGAAGTGACGCTGGTGGTCGAGGATACCCCCGCGGCGCAAGCCGGGCTGCAGCCGGGCGACCTGGTCTATGCCGTGGACAAGACGATCATCAGCCAGAACAACCCGCTCAACGAGGTGATCCAGCAGCACGCGGGGCAGGAAGTGCAGCTTGGGTTGCTGCGCGACGGCCAGTATATCGTGACGCCGATCACGCCGCGCGCCAACCCGCCCGAAGGGCAGGGGTCGCTGGGTGTGCAGATTGGTCCTCAGAGCCGGCTGGCAACGCTGCCGCTGTGGAGCGCGCTGTGGGAAGGGGTGCGCAGCACAGGGGAGTACGCGCTGCTGGTGCTGCAACTGCCTGTGCTGCTTGTGATGGGACAGGTGTCGCCCAGCGATGCCCAGTTGACCGGCCCGGTGGGCATCGCCCAGATGGTGGGGGGGGCGGTCAATGCCACGATGGATACGGGGCTGTGGTTCCCGATCTGGCGGCTGTCGGCAGTGCTGAGCGCGGCGCTGGCGATCACCAACCTGCTGCCGCTGCCGGCGCTGGATGGCGGGCGCCTGCTCTTTATTCTGGTCGAAGCGATTCGTGGCCGCCGTGTGAACCCCGAGCGCGAAGGGTTTATTCACATGGTCGGCTTCATGCTGCTCTTGGGCCTGCTGGTCTTGGTGACGGTGCGCGATATCACCACCGCCCAGCAGGGGATCGACTGGATCTCGATTCTGGGGCAGTAAGTTGATCACACAACGCGATCTCCGCGCGCACGGGCAATGACCGATCCCTCGGTGAATGTCGCCGAGAACGCTCGGCAGACGGCGCGCACGCTCCCATCTCCAACTGGTTCCCCCACGGCTGCCGGTCCAGGCGCAGGCCTGCGCTCGTTGGGCGCGCGCCAGTGTCCCAACTGTGGCGCGTATGCCTCGGATCACACCAGCGTTTGCCCGGAGTGCGGCGAGAGTTTACAGCGGCGCGCCAAGAAGATCCGCTGTCTGCGCTGTGGGCAGCCTGCGTCGTCGGAACTGACGATCTGCCCGCATTGTGGGCGTGAACTGCGGCCTGCGCCGCCGCGCCTATTGACCTGGGGCGCGCCGGCGGCGTTGGCCGCGCTCTTCCTGCTGGTGATGGCCCTACGCTGGGACAACGGCAACCCGCTGGTCTGGGCGCGCGACCGGCTGGCCGCGGGCTTCACGGTGGTGGGGGAGCGGATCGAGCCGGAGATTGTCTTGGTGGTGACGCCGTTGGCCCCCGACCGCGAGGCCGGCCACGGCGAGGGGCCGGGCGCGGCGCTGGCGATCGAGAGCGCCTATCGCGCCCAGGCGCAGATGCAGGGCGCGCCGGCCAACCCGCCCCCGTCTGATAACACAGGCGATGGCAGCACGGGGGATGGCGGTGCGCCTGCCGCGGCGGGCGGCGAGGCGGCGGCTGTGGTGGACTTGCCGACGGCGACCGCGACCGAAGCGCCTACGGCCACGCCCGAAGCCACAGCCACCCCAGCGCCAACCCAGACGCCGGAGCCGACTGCCACGCCGGAGCCCACGCTGGAGCCAACGCCGGCAACGATCGACTATGTGGTGAGCCGCGGGGATACGTTGGTGAGCATCGCCGCACGCTATGATGTCGACGTGGACGAGTTGATGGCCGCCAACGACATCGGCGAGCGCGACGTCTTTGTTATCCAGCCGGGGCAGGTGCTGGTGATCCCGGCGCCGCCGACCCCGACCGCCGAGCTGCCGACACCTACCGTAGAGCCGCCTACACCGGAGCCAACCCCAACGCCCGGCGCCGCGTCTACGGCACGCCCGCGCGCCACAGCCTCACCTATCCCGGCCCAGGGTGGGATGCGGCTGGAAGCGCCTGTGCTGCTCGGCCCGGAGGATGGGGCGCGGGTCAGTTGTGCCGAGACGGCCACCTTGCGTTGGCAGCGCGTGCCGTTTGCGCGCGACAGCGACAAGTATGTGCTGCATCTGGGCTTTGTCGGCGGGCGCAGCCCCGGCGGCGACGAGCAGATCGTCTGGATCTTGGCCCAGTCTCGCCCCGTGACCAGCACGGAATGGGAGCTGGACAAGAGCTTGTGTGGGCTGGCCCCTGCTCAATATGATCATCAGTGGCGTTGGTGGGTCGAAGTGGTGGGCGATAGCGACGGTAAGCCGGTCCAGGTCAGCCCTGCGAGCGAGACCTGGGGCTTTGTGTGGGAATGAGATAGAGCTTTATGGCAAAACACCGCAGACGGCGCGACCCCAACCGCCAAGATGAACCCAAAAAGCCGCGCCGGTCACAACCCGACGCCGGCGGCGAGAGCTTCGACAGCAGCCGCTTTGACGATAGCCTCGACGACGAGGAACTGCGCCGCCTGGCCGAAGCCTTGGGCGACGATTTCGAGATCGTAGGGCCGGAGGATGAGTACGACTTGGAGATGACCTTCATCGTCCAGGCCATCACGCCCAGAATTTCGCTCGCAGAACTGCTGGACCGGCTGATCCACCAAGAGAGCATGCCGCCTCTGGAGGAGTTGTACGCGTTTTCAGACCTTTCGCTGCCGGACGCCGATCTGCTGCGCCAACAGTGGGAGCGCGTCCCCGTGCAGCGGCGGCGTGCGGTGGTCGCCGAACTGGTGACGCTGGCTGAAGACGATCTGTTTTTGCTGCTGGGGCGCATGCTGCGCGTGGCCTTGAGCGACAGCGATGCCCAGGTGCGGCAGACCGCGGTCCAGGGGCTGTGGGAAGATGGGCAGTCCGACCTGATCGGGCCGCTGGTGCAACTGCTGCACAACGACCCGGAGATCGGTGTGCGCGCCGCCGCGGCCACGGCCTTGGGCGGCTTTGTGTTGGCGGGCGAGTTGGAGGAACTCGACACCGCGCTCACCATGCGCGCCGAAGAGGCGCTGTTGGGTATCCTGACCGACGCCGCCCAGCCGTTGGAGGTACGCCGCCGCGCCCTGGAGAGCATCGCCTATTCGGGGGAGACAGGCGTGCGCCAGTTGATCGAGGATGGCTACTATTCACCCGACGACGCTATGCGCGTGAGCGCCGTCTTTGCCATGGGGCGCAGCGCCGATGTGCGCTGGCGCGGGCTGGTGCGCGCCGAGCTGCAGAACCCATCGGCGGCCATACGCGCCGAGGCGGCCTTTGCCTGTGGCGAACTGGAGGCGCGCGGTGCGCTCAACGACCTGCTGGCGCTGCTCGACGACCGTGAGCCGGCGGTGCGCCGCGCCGCTATCTTTGCCCTGGGGCGCATCGGCGGCAGCGACGCGCGCGATGCGCTGGAAACGGTCCTGTTGGGCGAGAACGGCGAGGAGGCCGAAGCCGCCGAGCAGGCTTTGGAGGAGATGGCCTTCTACGCCGACCTCGAGGCAGTGTCGCTCTTTGACGAGTCGGAAGACGAAGACGCCGAGTGGGAGGAAGACGCCGACGCCTGGTACGATATGGACGACCGTGAGCTGGGCGAGTATGACACGGACGAGGATGACNNGTGAACCTCAAACTGAAGCGCCTGGTGCGGACCAGCAGTTCAGAACAATATGCGCTGTTTGACCTCGACCAGGTGGACGAGGAAGACCAGTTGCCCCTGACCATCGGCAAGCTGGACCTGCATTACACAGGCGAAGGGGTCTATGGCACGATCTTGTTGTGGGATGAGACGACGCGGCAGTTGAAGCCCGCTCAGCGCCAGGCGTTTGTCTATGCGCTGCTCGACGAGATCAGCCAGCCGATGGGCGTGCCCAACGAGTATGTGGTCGAGTTCTTTGCGCCGACGCTCGACCAATATGAGGTCTTTCACAACGTGGGGCTGGGCGATGAGGAGGACGCGGTGGGCATCGAGCCGGCCCACGACGCGATGGAGGATCTACCCAAACGCAACGGGCCGGTTGCCAAACAAAGCTAACGCCGGCCTGATGCATGTTTATCTTTCAGACGCTTCTGCCCATCTTTGTCGAAACGGTGCTGCCGGTCTTTCTGGTGGCGGCAGCGGGGTATCTCTTGGTCTGGAGAGTGCCCATGGATGGGCGTTCGCTAGGCCGGCTGCTCTTCTGGCTGGCGACCCCGTCGCTGGTCTTTCGCAGCCTCTACCAGATGGAGATCGACTTTGAGGCCCTGCGCCAAGTCGTGGTTGTGGCGGCGGCGGTGACGGTGACGGCGGGCATTTTGGGGTGGGCGGTCGGTTTTGATCAGGATCGGCGGCGGCGTGCGGCGATCATCTTGACCAGCGCGGTGTCGAACAACGGCAACATGGGGATCCCCATCTGTTTTTTCGCCTTCGGCCAACCGGGGCTGGCGCTTGGCTCGCTCTATTATGTGGTCAGCTCGTTTTTGAGCAATACAGTCGGCGTGGCGGTGGCTTCGTCGGGGCAGACGCCGCTGCGCCAGGCGTTGGGCAACAGCCTGCGCGTGCCCATGATCTATGCGGCGACGGCGGGGCTGCTGTTGAACCGGCTGGGCGGGGAGCTTCCACAGCCGCTCTTTCGCGCCGTCGATCTGATGGCGGATGCTGCTATCCCTGGGATGTTGGTGCTGCTGGGGATTCAGCTTCACGCCGCGCCCTTGGGCCAGGGGCACGGCATCATTCTGCGCAGCGCGGTGATCCGGCTGCTGGTCGCGCCGCTGCTGGCCTGGCTGCTCACGATGCTGCTGGGGGTGGACGGAGTCGAGCGCAATGTCATTATCCTGCAGGCCGCCATGCCCACGGCGGTGATGAGCGCCGTCCTGGCGACCGAGTATGACGCCGCGCCCAAGCTGGTGGCGACGGTGATCTTTGTGACAACCGTGGCGAGCATGGTCACGTTGTCGGTGGTGCTGTGGTTTTTGCTGTAGCCGCGCGCTGTGCCGGCCGCGCCCATTGCCCACAGGAGAAGTCGTATGGCTGAAACAGGCTATGATGCAGAGTTCCACCGCCTTTTGAATGAGAGCGCCCAGTTGCTGGTGCAGAACCGTCCTGGAGAGGCTGTGGAGCGGCTGCTGGCGCTCTATGAGAACGCTCCGGAACATCCCGACGTGTTGATCAACCTGAGCGGGGCCTATATTTTGCAGCGGCGTTGGGACAAGGCGGTGGCGCTCTTGACGCGCGCCGTGGAGCTTGTCCCGGACAATGTCATGCTGTGGATGAATTTGGGCGCAGCGCAGTTGGGCCGGCTGGAGACATCCGGCCCGCGCCAACAGGAGCGCGCCATTCAAGCCTATGAGCGGGCGCTGCAGATCGACCCGCAAGCGCCGAATGTACATTATCACTTGGGGCTGATCTATAAAGAGCGAGGTGAGTTGAGCCGGGCGAGCGCATTTTTCCAGCGCGCCCTGGAGGTCAACCCCGCCGACCGCGACGCACGCCGCTGGCTGGATCGCATGGGCCAGCTTCTGCAAGAAGCGCAGGCGCAGAAAGATGCGCAAGACGCGGCGCAGGACGAGGACGGCCCCTCCCTGGCCGGGGATGTGGGGCAGGACGATGGGGGGGCGGCATGAGTTCAGACTATTCGGGCGTGGCCGGCCGCGGCGATTCGATCGCGCCCGCTGTTCCTCCATGGCCGGTGGAGCAGCCGCGCCGCTGGCGTGAGAACCCGGAACGCTTGGCGTGGGTCGTGCTGTTGTTGAGTTTTGCGCTCTTTGTCTTTTT
>QEUY01000273.1 GCA_003577365.1 Chloroflexota bacterium
TCTACACACCGGATATCAGACCGGATATCGGCGCAACTGTGACCTGTCGCCAGCCAGGCGCCAACGTGGATCTGTGGCTCTGGTTGGACGGGGATCATGGCGGCGCTGTCGACGCGCCGGCGTCTCACATTACCGCCGGGCGACCGCAGCAACATAGACCTTGGCCTGGGGGGATGCGGGTTCAAGCACAGCCTCTGGCCGCGTGGGCTGGAATATATGCAGCAGTTGGGCCGCGAAGTCGCGAATCGTGCCGGCGCGCAGCGAAGTCACGGCGTTATATTCGGCTGCGGACAACTGAAAGTTCTCGCCGTTGTAGCCCGCTGCCAGCGCGGCCGCCGGGTCCGACAGCAGCAAGCGCCGGAAAGTGGGGCTGACGACGGCGGCGCTGAGCAGGCGGGTTAGATCGCTGCTCAACGGCGCAGGCGCGGGCGGCGCCGGTGTCACACACAGCTCGCGACGAGACAATGACTGATGCAAAGATGACTGATGCAAAATTGGTCCAAGCGCCATACGGTTTTCTGCCTCTCTAAACCCGCTCAGGGGTCTCTAGTGAACAAGTCTCTCCCTCTGGCACGGCGCATGTGCCGCGCGGCCGCGCCGTGCCGCCTACCCAAAATGTCCAAAACACGCCTGCGGCCAAACAGACGTCGCCCAGGCTGAACGCGAACTGGATCGGCAGGCGGTCAGGCACGGTGAAGCGGTCGGCCAGCCATTCGAGCCGGGTCTCCTCTGCCGGCAGCACAATGCTCTTGGAGCCAAAAGCGCGGCTGTCGACGACTGCTGCCTGCTCACCATGTACGACCGCCAACGTTTCGGGGCTGATGGGCATCAAACCACCGTTGGCGGCGATCACCGCGAGATTGAGCAGCAAGCCCAACCCCAGTAGCCCAAACCCTGGTACGCGCCGGTTGTGCCAAACAAAGAAGAGCAGGATGGCGAGCGAGATCGGCAAAATCAGCGCTGCCCATTGTTGGGATACAAACCGGCCCGTTTGGGGAAGAAAGAAGACAAGCCCTTGGGGGAGAAACGCCAGGAGCGCCAATTCCATCCGTTGTATGTTGGGCGAGGTGTAGGGTCGTTTTGCCAGCCACGCTCGACCGCAGCCGGCAATTAACCCCAAGATCAGCCCTATGAGTAGGATCATCGATTACCCGTCATGCCCGATGTGGATGTCCGGTGCTGCGCGTGGGCAGGCTGAATCGAGAGCCTATCACCTCGGCGGAAGCGCAGCGTAGGATGGGGTTAGCCGCCATAGCCGCGCGGCGCGCCTGCGCTCAAGACAAACATCGTCAATGTACCGGCGGCCACCAGGATGCGCACGAAGGTTGGGTGAAGGGTGAACAGCTTGCGAGTCATGGGAAGGCTCCTTTATCTGAATAGATTCTGAATTATGTTCGGTCGCTATCTTTTCAAGTCAAGCCGTACGTGAGATTGCTGCGAGCGTTGCAGCGGCTGTTACATATCGTGCTTCTCGTGCCGAACTTCAAGCAATTGTCATTAGTTTGGCCGCCGCCAGGCATCGAGGGGAGCATCAAAGAAGGCATCAAATCAGGCTTATTGCTCGCCAATTAAAAAAAGCCGGCTCCCAGGTGGAGACCGGCTCTTGGCGGGTGTGTGGCGGCATAAGGCGCGTCTATTGCATCAACTGGGCGTATAGCTCCGCGGTCTGAGGTGAGGGCGGCGCGTCGATCTCTTCTTGCAGTGCTTTTTGGCAAAGCGAATATTGTCGGGCTACGCCGGCGCGATTGCCGGTGGCGGCATAGATGCGCATAGCCAGCCGGTGGGCATCCTCGTGGCACAGGTCTTCATGTAACACCCGCTGGCACCAGGCCAGGGCCACATCGCTTGCGCCGCTTTGAAAGCGCAGTTGGGCCAGGTGGAGCGCCGTGTCTAGATAGAGCCGGTGCAGCCGTTCGCGTTCTAGGTAGGCCCAGGCCGTTTCGGTGTCGGGCATGTAGGCTCCGCCGTAGTAGCTGAGGCCCAGGGTATACGCTTCGATCTGCGCGTCCAGGTCGGCAGCGGCATCGCCGGCTGCGATATAGTGCAGAAACAGCTCGACGTCGTATTCATAGTCCAACAAAGGGTCGAAGCGATATCGTCCGTCTTCAAACAGCACGACCTCCTGGCCCAGTGCGCTGCGCATGCGGTAGATAGTATTTTTGAAACGTGTCTTGAGCTGTTCGGGTGAGCAATCGGGCCAGAAGTGCATGCCGATCTGTTCCTTGGTCAACCCCTCCGGATGCGCTAACAGGCAGAAGAGCAGATCGCGCGAGACGCGTGTTTTCCAGTCGGCCAGGGCAATGGGCTGTCCGTCGACCGACACCTCGGCGTGGCCCAAGGCCCGCACCACCAGCGCCGGCGGGTCGACCGGAATATGAGGGAACAACGAGCGAAGCTGGCGGCGGAATTCGCGGCGCACATGCAGGCGCTGGGCTTGAAAGGCGTTGACGGCGGCCAACATCCGGTTGCGCTGGCCGGCGTGGGGGCCGCGCGCTGGCATGGCCCGGAGCAGATCGCTCACTTGGCTGGCAGCGACGGCCACGGCGTGCTGGCTATCCAGTTGGGCGGCCAGGGGCAGGGTCGCCTCTAGCTCGCGCGCCGCCTCGGCCTGCTTGCCGGCTTTCTGGTAAGCGGCCACTAGGATCATGCGCGCGCGGGCTTCGTCCGGGGTCTGGCCGCCTTGTGCAAAGCAGGCGGCTGCATCCTGAAGCGGCTCCAGGGCCTGCTGCGCTGCGCCTTGCGCCAGGTAGTAGCGTCCCATCGCCTGCCGATACAGCCCCCATTCATAGCTGGAGTTTTTGCTCAAGACAAGACGTCCGGCTGAGTCTAGGCAGGCATAGGCGACATCCCATTCGTGTGCCGACCACGCCAGCGCGGCGCGCGCCAGGTCAAGATAGAGCACTAGAAAACGCTCGTCGAGCCGCCGGGCCAGCGGGTAGGCCTCCTGATAGAAGGCTTGGGCGGTTTGGCGCAGATCGACTTCGAAGACGAGGTCCCCCAGGCTGGTGAGCGCAAAGGCTTGCATGCGCGCATAGCCGCTGCGCCGCGCACAGTCGACGGCTTGGGTTAGGGCGCTAAAGGCCTGCTGATGCTCTCCCTGTTCTTGATAGTAGACGCCTAGGCTGTTGAGGACGCTGGCCTGGCCCATCAGGTTATGCAGGTCGCGCCAGGCTTCAAGGGCATAGAGATAGAGTGGTCGGGCCAGCTCTTTTTGGCCTGCGCTGTCGTGCGTGATCGCGATCTCCATCGACAGGTTGGCCATGTTCTGTAGGTCCTCGACCTGGCGGTAGAGTTCAAGCGAGCGCTGCTGCCAAATGAGGCCCTCGCTCAAATCGCCCTGCATGCAGAAGCCAAGCCCCTTCGAGCGATACGCCAAAGCCCGGAGCTGTTGGCGCTCATGCGCCTCGGGTGCAGGCTCCGCCTGTTCTGCTGCGCCCTCTAGCTTGTCGAGCAGCGCCAGCGCTGCCTCGGCGTCGTCAATTGACTGTTGATAGGCGCCGCGGAAACGGTGGCCGATGGCACGGTGGGCCAAGATTTGCGCCAGCAGGGCGCTGGGGAGGGCCGCACGCAGCAGCGTCTCCGCTGCGTTCAACTGCTGCAGCCCTTGTTCGACCTGTCCCAGCAGTATCCGGCTATAGCCCTGGAGGTCCAGAAGTTTGGGCCGCGCCTGCAAGACAGAGGCCGGCAGTTTGTCCAGCCATTCCTGTATGAGCAGGATACGCCCGGCATAGATCATCTGCAGCCCTGCCGCCTCGATCAGATCGACGAGGGCCGCCGGGTCCTCCAGGCGCTCGGCGTAGAGATAGGCCTGTTCCCACAGTTGCTTTTGCCGGCAGACCTCGACCAGACGGCGCAGGATGATAGGCACTTCGGCGGGCCGTTCGCTTTGCATCTGCCGCTGTAGAAAGTCTTGGAATAGGTGATGATAGCGCAGGCTGTCGCCCTGTTCACCCACGGGCAGGACAAATAGGTTCTGATGGAGCAGCGCGTCGAGGAGGGGTTGCCAGCTTTCGCCGGCGGGGCGCCAGTCTGGGTCCAGCACCGCTGCGCAGAGTTCGGCGTCGAATTCGTCCATATGGGCAGTGCGCAGAAGAAAATCGCGCAGCGCAGCCGGCTGTTGATCTAGCACCTGATGGGCAAGATAGCCATAGAGGTCGATGCCGGAGCTGCGGATCAGCCGCATCCGGCTGGCCGTGTGCAACTGTTTGGTATTGGCAGAGAGCAGAAGGCCCGTAATCCACCCCTCGGTGGAGATCACCATTTCCTCGGCTTCGGCGTCGCTGATGGCTTGGTTGTAGTTTTGGCGGGCGAGCGCCTGCAGTTCGTCGGGTCGAAAGGCAAGCTCCTGAAAATCCAGTCCTTCCACTGCGCCGCGTGCCACCAGCAAGGCGAGGTCGGGCAAGGTCAGCAGTGTGCGCGAGGCGAGGATAATATGGCAGAAGTCGCCTGCGTGTTGAAGAAACTGGCTGACAAAGGATCCGATCGGCTCATAGTCGTCGACCAGATGATAGTCGTCGACGACGAGGACGAAACGTTGGTGGATCTGCGCGTCGAGTTCGTTGACCAAGAGCGTAAAGAACTGCTCGAAGGAGATCTGCCCGGCTTCAAGATTCTGGAGCGCGGCGTTTGAGTCGCTGCCAAAGCTGGGGAACTGTTGGGCGATGGCGGCGATAAAATGGGCGGCGAAGCGGTGCAGATTGCGGTCGGCTGCGCTGAGGGTATACCAGGCAGCGGGCATCGTGAGCGAGTGGACGAGGTCGATCAACAGGGTGGTTTTGCCGTAGCCGGCAGGGGCGACGACCAGGACCAGGCGATGGCCCAACAGGTCATGCAGCATTTGCAGCAGCCGCGGGCGTGACAACAGATCGGGGCGCCGCTGCGGTCGTACGACTCTTGTACGCGTGATCGATAGTTGCATGGCAACTGCGGCTCCAGACCGACGGTGCAGCGCGGTTGACCGCGCTGCGCATGGCGGCCTGCAGCAGTACGCACCTGCCGCAACCCTTAGCCGCCATTGTTATGTTTGTCGGATATCTGGTGTGCCATTATACCAGGTGATCGGCGCTAGATAAAACGGTTATGAAAAAATTCGGTTGGTGGCAAGACCTGCCGGGGGTTTGACTTGGCAAGCAAGTGGCTGTACACTCACGCTGGGCAGTGCTCGGTTGTTGGTGTTTTTGCAGCCGCTGCCTAGGCGATTTTGTTGCTTCAACCCGATGCGGAGACCCTGCAATATCTAGGCCTCTAGTCGCGGAGTGGCACGATAAGCTTGTGGTTGCCATGCCCCCTTAGCTCAGTGGATAGAGCAACTGCCTTCTAAGCAGTGGGTCGCAGGTTCGAGTCCTGCAGGGGGTGCCTCCCCTCCCCTATATAGTAGCTCCGCACAGGCAAAACCACTATATCTTGTGGGTCGGGTCCCGATTTCCACCCCAAAAAAGGAGACTGGGACATGGCCCAAAAAGCCGCGCAGCAACTAACTCTCGTTTTTGCCCACAAACTCTTTGTACTCGACGGCCAGGCGCGCGCTCTTTCCCCCAAGACGCTCGCCGTCTATGGAGAGCAACTAACTTGGTTTGAGCAGTACGCAGTCACTGTCGATATCACGCTGGTCTGCGATGTAGAGCCTTCCCTGCTGAAGAGCTACCTGATTCACCTGCAACAGAAGGGCTGGCAGCCGGCCAGCGTGCACATTGCCTTCCGTGTACTGCGCACCTTTTTTCGCTTCCTGCACGCTGACGGGCTGGTCCCGGACAACCTGATGGCGCGCGTACGCGCGCCCAAGCTGCCGCCCAAGGAATTGCCCGCCTTCGGCGAGGACGAGATCCGGCGGCTGCTGGCGGCGGCGCAGAG
>QEUY01000274.1 GCA_003577365.1 Chloroflexota bacterium
CCCGCGGCCGCGCAGCACAGCCGTAACTGAGCGGAGCAGGATGCTTAAATCCATTGCCAAATTCCAGTTTTCTACATAGTAGGTGTCGAGCAGCACCATCTCGTCAAAGGTCAGGTCGCTGCGCCCGCTGACCTGCCACAGCCCGGTGATGCCGGGGCTGACCAGCAGCCGCCGCCGGTGCCATTCTTGATACTGCTCCACTTCTTCCGGCAGATTGGGACGCGGCCCCACCAGGCTCATCTCGCCGCGCATCACGTTGATCAACTGCGGCAGCTCGTCGAGGCTAAAACGCCGGATCAGCCGGCCCACGCGCGTGCGCCGCGGGTCATCGCGCATCTTAAAGAGCGGCCCGCTGGCTTCGTTCATCTCCCCCAGCGTGTGGCGCAGTTCGTCGGCATCCTCGACCATGGAACGAAACTTGAAACAGCGGAAGGGGGCGCCGTTCTTGCCGATGCGCGTCTGCGAGTAGAGGATCGGCCCGCGCGAGTCCAGCTTGATCGCGACCAGGATCAACAGCCACAGCGGCATGGAGAGCAGCGCCAACAGCGTCCCCAAGACCAGGTCCGAGGCGCGCTTGAGCAGCAAGTTCCAGCCCTGGATCGAAAGCTCGCGCGTGCTGATCAACGGGATGCCGTTGAGCTGCTCGACATAGACTTGGTTCTTGGTCAGTTGAAACAGATCGGGGACCACCTGGGCGCGCACGCAACTGGTCTCACACGTCCGCAGCAGCCGCTGGATCATGCGGTGGCTTTGCCACGGCAGACAGATGATGACCGTATCTACCTCTAGGTTCTCTAGAACCTGGCTCAGATTTTCGACCGGGCCAAGCGCCTTGTAGGGGCCGATATCCGTAAAGCCCTTGGCGGGGTTGTCGTCCAAGAAGCCGATCAGCTGATAGCCAAAGTCGGGCCGGGCCGTGACTGTGCGGATGACCATGCGCCCCACGTCGCCCGCCCCCACCAGCACCATCCGTTTGACGCCCAGCCCATAGCGGCGCAGATGGCTGAAGGCGAGCTGGATCGCAAAGCGGCTGAATCCCAACAGCAAGGTGACCAGCACCGCGGTATAGAAGAAGATCAGACGGCTGTAGAGCAAAGGGCGAAAAAAGAGGCTGGCGATGATCAAGACCATGACCCCGGCGGTGGTGGCCGTGGCAATGGTGTAGGTCTCCTCGATCAACGAGCGGCCGCGGCGATAGGGATAGACGCCGGAAAAGCGAAACGAGATGGGCAGGATGATCAACAGCGCCAGGGCGAAGGGGCCATAGGCCCAGATGTCGACCAGGAAGACCGGGTCCACGGCGCGGAACCACTGAAGCTCATAGCGCAGCACATAGGCGGCCAGAAACGCCACCAGGATCAGCAGCATATCGCCGCCGACCAGCCAATATTTCCAATGGCTGCTGTCCACGCGGCGCACCCATGCGGCCAGGGGGCTAAGCGGTTCGAGCTGTGCGCGGCTCCGCTCGGGAACGGAGGCGTCGGGGAAGTTGAGTTCGTTGGCAGTTGCCATGAAGCGACTAGAATCCATTGACTGAGCGGGACGCGCCAACCTCAGCGGTCCAGGCTGCGTGCCCTAGTCTACCACATCTTGATGTAAAACGCTCTACTCTTGATCGACGGGAAGACGACCCATTGAGGTGTGCAGAATATGCCCGCAGCGCGGAACATTTGCCCCAGCCCCGCAGTCTACACTGAACGTATTCAGCGCAGAGGGCCAACGGTTGGCGCTCTGGACAGATCAAGACCGGCTGGACAGATCAAGGAAGGAAACGATGCGTATCCTGTACTCTCTCGTCACCCTCATGCTCACGGCGGGATTGGCGCTGGCCGCCTGTGTCATGCCACCCGCCACACCCGGCGGAACCATCCCGGCCCCCACCGCCGTGCCTGCCGGAGAATCTGCCGCGCGGCTCAGTTGGGAGGGAACCTCGGCGCAGGGCGCATGTCTGGCGCTGACAATCCTCGATACGGGCCTCGACACAGGTGAGGCGCAGGTTGGGCCATGTGGCGACACGCCCAAGACCGTCGAGTTCAGCACCGGCCCCGACAGCGAATGGGCCGCGGTGTTGAGCCATTTTGCCCCGGTGGATGTCACCACCGCGGAGGGCCATCTGCGCTTCCAAGGGCAGGGAACGGCGAGCGGTGCGGCGTGGGAGCAGGCGCTGAACACCTGGGCCAAGTTCACGGCGCAGGAGCTGCAGGCCGGGCGCACCAGCGCCGCAGGCCGCACCGTGCTGGCGTGGCGGCTGGCCGAGTCACCCGATCAAGCGGGGCAGTGTGAGAGGTTGATCGTGCTGGCCTATGGCTATGCCTACGCCAATCTCGCCCCGTGTGACGGCAATGGGCCGGCGCAACTGGTGGCGCAGGGCTGGCTGGAGACGGCAGAGTGGGAGACGCTTGCAGGCTGGCTGGCCGATGCGGCGCGCATCGAAGACGCGGCCGGCTATCTGGACGCACACGGCGACACGCCGCTGACGGCGGATGAACTCTCAGCCTGGGCCGCCGCGGTCTATGAGAGAATAGCAGGCAGATAGGCAGTAGGCAGATAGGCAGTGGGGGCAGAACCCAGAGTGGGCCGTCTGGCCTCTGCGCCGTGCGCCGTCTGGCCTCTGCCTCTGGACCCTACTCCCCACTGCCTGCTGCCTTCTCATACACCGCCAGCGTCTGTTCTGCGGTGGCGCGCCAGGTGAAGCCCTGCGCACGCTCTAGCCCGGCCTGGCGCAGCGCGGCGCGCAGGGCAGGCTGGCCCGCCAGGAGGGACAACGCCGCGGCCCAGGCCGCCACATCCTCCGGCGGCGCGTGCAGCGCGGCGCGGCCCGCCACCTCGCGCACGCCCGGCGCGGCGCTGCACACCACCGGCGTGCCGCAGGCCATCGCCTCCAGCACCGGCAGCCCAAAGCCCTCAAAGCGGCTGGGATAGACAAACCCTGCGGCGGCGCGATACCAGTCGGGCAGTTCGGCATCGGGCACAAACCCAGGGAAGTGAACCACATCCTGCAGCCCCAACGCCGCCACACGGTCAAAGATCGCGGCGTCACCCCAGCCGCGGCCCCCGGCCAGCACCAAATGGAGCGCGGCATCCTCGCCGCTCTGCCGGCTGCGCGCAAAGGCGTCGAGCAGCAGCGGCAGATTCTTGCGCGGCTCCAGCGTGCCCAGATAGAGCCAATAGCGGTCGGGCAGCCCTTTGGCCCGACGAAAGGCGGCGACATGCGCCGCATCCGCAGGCGTAAAACGCGCATCGACCCCGTTGGGGATCGTGTGCAGCCGCGCCGCATCCACCCCGAAAAAGCGGGCCAGATCGGCGGCGGTCTGCGGCCCCACCGCGATCACCTGGGCGGCGCGGGCCACGCTCCACCGGCACAACGCCGCCAGATAGGCGCGCTTCAGCGGCGGGAAGTGGCCGGGCAGCCGCAAAAAGCTCAGGTCGTGGACGGTGACCACGCCGGGCGTCGCGGTCGCCAGCGGCAGCACGTTGACCAACCCATGCACCACATCGGCCCCCGCCAGGGCGCGCGGCAGGACTGTTTGCTCCCAAAGGATGCGCGCCGCAGGGCGTTCGAGCCGCGCCGGCCCCACGCGCAGCGTGATGCCCGGCGCGGCGAAGTCGCGCGTGTGGACAAAGGCGGTAAAGCGATGATCGGTCACGCCGCTCTGCGCCAGTTTCCCCAGCGCGGCCAGCAGATGGCGGCTGTAGTTGCTGACCCCCGCCCCGCGATAGGTAGACTCGGTGCTGAGCAGTTGGGCGTTGAGGACAATATGCATGGCGTTGGCTTCAGACGTTAGGAGTATGGCGCTAGGCGGCCAGGATCGCGCGGTAGACTGCCACGGTGGACGCGGCGATAGAATCCATGGTGAACTGGGCCAAGACGCGCTCGCGGCCGCGTGCGGCCAGCGCGCCGCGCCGCGCCGGATCATCCATCAGGCGCTGCAGTTGGGCGCACAGCGCGTCGACATCGGCTTCGGGAAAGAGCAGACCCGCATCGCCGATCACGCGCGCGATCTCGCCCGTGGTGCTGCCGATGACTGCCACCTCGCAGGCCATAGCCTCGATCAGCACACGGCCAAACTGCTCTTTCCAGTTGGAGCGCGTGCGGCTGGGCAGCACCAGCACGTCGAGCGATTGGTAGTAGGCGGGCATGGCGCGTGCGGGCAGCCGCGGTTCCAGCCGCACACGCTCGCTAATATCCAAGTGGCGCGCCAGCGTCTCCAGGGCAGCACGCTCGCTGCCGTCGCCCACAATGTGCAGTTGCCATGCGCCCTGCAGCCCAGCACAGGCGCGCAGCAGCAGGTCGACGCCCTTTTCGGGCAGCAGCCCGCCCGCATAGCCGATCCGCAGCGGGGCAGCCAGGTCGCGTGCCTGTGCGGCGGGCTGAAAGAGCAACGGGTCCACGCCAAACTGGGGAAACACGGCCAGCGGCCCGCCATAGCCCTTGCGCCGCAGCACATCGGCGGCTTCCTGGTTGCCCGCCAGGGCATAGGCCGCCGCGCGGTAATTGGCCTGCTCAAACCAGGCAAAGGGGGGCGGATAGCTGCGGCTGATGTTTTGCCAGGTGAAGAAGAGCGCGGGAATGTTCAGACGTTGGGCTGCGACCAGCCCTAGATAGGTCGCCAGGTTATACGGTTCCTCGTCCATGTGCAGCAGGTCGGGGCGCAGCCGGGCCAGTTCATGCCCTAGGGTGGGGTAGTAGTGCAGGTGAAAGTTGCCGTTAAACCGGATCGGCAGCGTGCGCAAGGTGTAGCCCGTGGTATAGTCGGGCGAGGCGACCTGTGCGCCGCGACGGTCGCGCCAGACAGGCGGCACCAGCACAGTTAACTCCACCCCAGAGGCGGCAATCGCCTCGGCCTTGCGTTGATAGGCCCCTGCGACCAGGGCTTTGCTGACCATCACAACATGCATAGGGCCATTCTACTTCAGGCTTGGGCCGGAGCCGAAAGCGATGGCGCGCCGGATCGGCGCGTCCGCGGCCGAGCGCGGGGGATGGCCGATGGTTTTGGCGTACCGTTCGGCCCGTCCCCACGTCATACAAGATAGACCTATACGCTAGGATCGATTTTGCGCGCGGGCATGTCCGGCGCACCGTGCGATACGCAGGAGAAGATTGGATGATACAGGGTGGATGGGTCCGCGGGCGACGCGGGCCATTGTATGCGCGCCCCGCAGGGTGGCGGCAGATCGTCCGGCGCACCATGGCCGGACTCTTGGGGACGGCGTTGGCGTTGAGCAGCGCAGTTTGGGGCGTGGGCGGTGCGCTCTCCATGGCCCACGCCGAGACGATACATGTCATTGGCGCCGGCGAAAGCCTCGCCGGGATCGCCCAACAATATGATATAGCGCCTGCGGCGCTGGCGGCCTATAACCAGATCGCCGACCCGAATCTGATCGTCATCGGCCAGCAGTTGACCATCCCCCCGCAGAGCGCGTCGCCGGCCAGCGCCGTTTCGGCTGCCGGCCGGCCCTTGCCCGGCGACAGCGGCTATCACACCGTCGTCGCCGGCGATTCGCTGACCCGGTTGGCCGCGGCCTATGACATTGCGCTGGGCGATCTGCTGCGGCTCAACGGGCTGCCGGACGCCAACACCCTCTGGATCGGCCAGCGGCTGCGGCTGACGGCGCGCGTCGCCCCCGTGACCGCGCCGCAACGGGCCGAGCCGGGGCTGGCCGACGCCATCTATGTGGTGCAGCCGGGCGATACGCTGGCGCTGATCGCCAAAGAGCAGAAGACCACGGTCGAACAGTTGATGCGCATCAACGGCCTGCCCAACAGCGGCTTTGTCTATGCAGGCCAACGGCTGCGCGTGCAGACGCCGCCCGCACCCGACAACGTCTTCGGCGTGGCGGGCGCGCCCGCCGATGGCCGCCGCTGGATCGAGATCGACCTGAGCGACCAGACCCTCACCGCCTGGCAAGGCGATGTGGCGGTGCTGCGCACCACGGTCAGCACCGGCAAAGCCTCCACCCCCACTGTGACCGGCGATTTTCGGATCAACCTCAAATACAAAAGCCAGCACATGACCGGCGACGATTACGACCTGCCGGGCGTGCCCTGGGTCATGTACTTCTTTGAAGACTACGCCATCCACGGGGCCTATTGGCACGCCAACTTCGGCATCCCCACCAGCCACGGCTGCGTCAACATGCGCATCCCTGAGGCCGAGGCGCTCTACCAGTGGGCGGCGGAAGGCACCGAGGTCGTGGTCAAAGACTAATAGGCAATATCACCGCACCCCTGACGTTTCTGGTCTTTGCGTTCTTTGCGAACTCTGCGGTGATATCTCTCAGGACATCTTACAGGTCCGCCACGCCCTCAAAGATCGAGCGCAGCGCCGGATAGAGGGCGCGATATTGCGCATAGAGCGGCTCATAGCGGCCCACGGCCACCGGGTCGGGCGCGGTCTGGCCGGTGACATGGATGGCCGCGGCGCAGGCCGCGTCGACATCGGGCCAGATACCGGCCCCTACCCCGGCCAGCAGCGCCGCGCCATAGGCCGCGCCTTCGGTGGTGTTGACCGTCACCAGTTCGCTGTTGAGCACATCGGCCAGGATCTGCCGCCAGATCGGGCTGCGCGCGCCGCCGCCGGAGGCGCGCACCTGGCGGATCTGCGACAGCCCCACGCCCTTCATCAGCTCAAAGCTGTCGCGCAGCCCAAAGGCCACCCCCTCCAGCACGGCGCGCGTCAGGTGCGCCTGGCTGTGGCGCACCGTCAGCCCCACAAAGGCCCCGCGCGCCAGCGGGTCGGGATAGGGGGTGCGCTCGCCGGTGAGATAGGGCAAGAAGAGCAGCCCGTCGCTGCCCGCGGGGATCGCTTCGGTGGGCGCGATCAGGTCGTCATAGCCCACGCCGGGGGCCAGCGTGTCGCGATACCAGCGCAGGCTGCCCGCGGCCGAAAGCATCACCCCCATCAGATGCCAGCGGCCCGGCACAGCATGGCAGAAGGCGTGCAGCCGGCCTTCCGGCTCATAGAAGGGCGAGTTGGTCGTGGCAAAGACCACGCCCGACGTGCCCAGCGCCAGCGAAACGATCCCTTCGGCGACCGCGCCCACGCCGACCGCGCCCGCGGCTTGGTCGCCGCCGCCCGCCACCACCGGCGTGCCAGGCTTCAACCCCGTCGACTCGGCGGCGTTCTGTGAGATGACGCCCGTGACCTGCGGGCCTTCATGCGTGGGGGCCACAAAGTCGCGCGCGATGCCGAGCGCGGCCAGCACTTCGTCCGACCAATCGCGCGTGCGCAGGTCGAGCAGCAGCGTACCGGCTGCGCCGGCGCGGTCGGTGGCGATCTGGCCGGTCAGCCGGAAGCGCAGATAGTCTTTGGGCAGCACAAAGTGGGTTGCCTGGGCGAACAGCTCCGGTTCATGCTCGCGCACCCACAGGATTTTGGGTGCGGTAAAGCCGGTCAGCGCGTCGTTGCCGGTGATGCGTACCAGGTTGGCCTTGCCCAACCGCGCCCGGATCTCGTCGCACTGCGCGCCGGTGCGCTGGTCGTTCCAGAGGATGGCGGGGCGCAGCACCTCGCCTTGGGCGTTGAGCAGCACCAGGCCGTGCATCTGGCCGGTCAGCCCGATCGCTGCGATCGCACCGGGGTCGATGCCCGACTGGGCCAAGGCCTGGCGAATGCTCTGCACCGCGCCATACCACCAGAGCGAGGGGTCTTGCTCGCTCCAGAGCGGCTGCGGCGTTTCATAGGGATACTCGTTGGCGGCCACGGCGACCACAGCGCCTGCCTCGTCGATCAGCAGGGCCTTGGTGGCCGTGGTGGACACGTCAATTCCCAGTAGGTAGGACACGGGACATCGCTCCTAAGAGAAAATGGTGGATAATGTTCAAACGCTGGGGAGACAATAGCTGGGTAAGCCGCAGCACAGACCAAACATCCGGCGCGGCCTTACACTCACCTTGCCCACGCTTCACGCAAACCGATGAATACCGGCAATCAGTGCATAAGTGTATATGTATATTACGTCTAGATCCGTACCCATCTGGATTCATACCCGTCTGGATTCTAAATTGTAGTGTAGCACAAGCCGCGTTTCCAGCGACCCGCGGGAATTCGCCAACTCCGCCCGCGACCCGCCGGCGCACCCGGCCGCGGTGCGCGGCGCTAAACGTCGCGGCCGCAGACCTGCTTTGCCGCTGCACGGCGGAGGACGTAGAATAGAGCCAGCCGGAGTGACCCTTTTTTATCCTACCTGTCTGGGTCTCGCCCGGCGTCATTTATTCAATTCATTGCTCGAAAGGAGCCTGGTATTGTTGTGGAAACGAATCGCCCCTGACCAGGGACGCGTCGCGTTCCGCCTTTGGCTGCTGGC
>QEUY01000275.1 GCA_003577365.1 Chloroflexota bacterium
GGCGCGAGATCGCCTGGATCGTGCTGGCAGCCTACGGCTTCTCGCTGCTGACCACCATCCTGCCCGCGCTGCAAGCCTCACGCATCTACCCAGCCGAGGCGCTGCGCTATGAGTAGCCACGCCGCGGCCGTGACAAACCAGCCGGGGCGCGCCCACGGTTCGCGCAGATCGGGGATCTGCCCGCTCTCAGACTTGGCCAAGACTGCATCGATCAACGCCCGATGGTCGGGCCGCACCGGCGCGAGATCGGCCAACGCCGCGCGCCCGATCCAAGCTGCATTGCCGGGAGGATGCCAGGCCGGGCTGTGATTCTCCACCACATAAACGGCCTGCGTGCGCCGCGCTACGTCGTCCGGCTGGAAGCGCACATAGCGCAGCGCGGTGACCGGCGCGGCCAGCGCCTCTCCCAGCGCGGCATTGACCTTGCGCACATCGGCGCTCCACAGCTCCCGGTCGAGCAAAGCATAGGGTAAAGACCAGCCGGTACTGCCCCGCAGCATCAGGGCGCGCGGCTCAAAGCGATGGGGCAAGATAGCGTGAAGCGTGGTGGACCACGGGGCAGCAGATTCGCTCATCGTCAATCCTCATCGTCAAGCCTTGCCGGCAAGCTAGTCGAAACGCTATTCTACCCTACCTGCGCGATACCATCTAGGAGCGCCCAATGCCCCACACCGAAACGGTCAAACTGATCCCCAACACCGGCTGGGATGAGCGCATCCTGGTCTGCCGCAATGGAACGCTGGTCAACGTGTTCATCGTCGTGACGGCGCGCTATGTCGTGATCGTGGATACGCTGATCAACCCCGCCACGGCCCAGCGTCTCGTTGACTACGCGCAGACCTACCTGCCGGGCCGCCAACTGCTCGTCATCAACACGCATGCCGACTATGACCACGCCTGGGGCAACCAGCTTTTCGCCGGGCCGCGCGCGCCCGTTCCGGCCCCGATTTTGGCGCATCGGATGGCCGCGGCACGGCTTGGCGCGCCGGAGACCGCGCAGGAGTTGGCCGAGATGCAGGCCAAGGAACCGGCCATCTTTGGCCCGGTCGTGCTGACCAAGCCCACGATCACCTTTGACACGGCGCTGACCATCGGCGGCGGCGACCTGACCTTGGAGCTATTTCCCACGCCGGGCCACACGCCCGACCACATCGCGATCTACGTTCCTGAAATCCGTACGCTGCTGGCCGGCGACGCCGCCGAGCTGCCCTTCCCCTTTGCACACACGGCGGACGGTCTGCCGCAGATGCGCGCCAGCCTGGCGGCGCTGGCGAAGCTGAAGGCCACTACCGTGCTCTACTGCCATGCGCCGGGCGAGACCGGCCCGCGGCTGCTGCGCGACAACCTGGCCTATTTCGACGCGCTGGAAGCCGCCTGCCGCGCAGCATTGGCGCAAAACCCCGGCCTCGACCCTGACCAGATGGATGACCTGGCCGCAGCACTGAACTGTGCCTACGCGGATGTGACGCCGCGCGGCGGGGCCTGGGACGAGGTGGATTCTTTCTACCGCACCGAGGGGCACGCCGAGCAGTTGCGTATGATGCTGGCCTGGCTGCGCGCCTCAGGGCAAGACCAAGCCTAACTCCATAATCGAAGCGTCACCGGAGGGCGTCAAGGTCAGGCTCACAGGCGCGCCACGGTTACTATCTTGATCGAGACCTTGAGCGAGACCTTGAGCGAGACCCGCCAGGGACAGCGTGACGCTGCCGCCTTGCGGCGCGGGCGGCAGCATCGCCAAACGCGCCCCGCCCGGCGTCAAGACATCAATCGAGACGCCGGGCGCGGTCCGGTAGGCGATACGCAGCGCCGCATCCGCCGGGAGATGGTACAGCGCCAGCGCCGCCGGGCCGGGGCCAATCGCACGGCGGCGCGCCTCCCCTTCCTCCAGCAGCGGCCCCCAGCCGACCGGCCCCAGCACCAGATAGGGCTGCGCCGCCGCGGGCGGCTGCACGCGGTAGACGGTCAGCCGCTCGTCCTCATAGTCGGGCGCTTGGCCGGCGAAGATCGCCGCGGCGAGCGCGGTCGTGTACTCGCGCTCCAGCCCGCCCGGCATTTTGTAGCGGTCCAGCACAACCTGCCCTACCCCCAGGTCGGCCAACACGGTTGGCCCCACCTGCGCAGGGTCGATGTCGATAATGTCCGGCCCCAGATGGCGAAAATGCTGCAAGACCGGGGCGCGCTCGGCGAGGGTGCGCGGGTCGTCGCGGCTGATGTAGGCCACGGTCAGCGGGCGTCGATGCACCGTCTGATAGAGCAGATAGCCGGGCCGGTCGTAGTTCATGGGCAGGTTGAGCAGCGCGCCCGATCCTGGCGTCGCCGCCAGTTGCGTATAATAGTCCGGCGTGTCGGGCGGGCTGTGCGGATAGGGCGCGACCCAGTCTTCGGCCAGCACCAGCCCCAAGACCAGCGCGCCCATCCCCAGCACAAAGCGGGTAGATCGGCCCTGCAGCAGGGCCGACAATCCCAACGCGGCCAGCGCCGCCACGCTGATCTGCACCGGCAGCGCCCAGCGGCTGACGCTGCGGCTGATGCGCATAAAGGGCAGATAGCGGTTGAGCAGCGCGTAGGGCGTCCACTCGGTCGTGGTTTGGCCGGCATCAGGGATGCTGTCAGGGATATCGGCCCAGGTGATGCTGCCCAGATGCAGCCGCGGCCCCATCGCCAGCAGCAGAAAAAACAACGCGGCCACGGCCCAGAAGACGGCGCGCCCCCGCCAACGTGCCAGCGCCACGCCCGCCAGCAGCAGCGCCGCATAGCCAATGCTGATCGTGCGCTCGCTGACCGGCGCGATCTGGTTGCCGGGCCAGGTGAAACTCTCCGGGCGCAACAGCGTGTGCAGGCGGTTGGGGACCAGAAAATCGAGCAGGCTGGCGCTGAGGATATAGAGGTCGCTGGCGGGGCGCACCATAAAGCTGAAGCGCCGCGCCTCGTCCACCATCGGGATCAGGATCGGGCTGAGCAGCAGAGCAAAGACCCCGCCCGCCAGCGCCGCGGGCATCACCACCGCGGCGAGACGGCGCACCCAACCGCGGTCTGGCTGTGGTTGCCGCAGCGCGTCCATCCCCTGCCAGACCACGGCCAGACCGGTGAACAGGAAGAGATAGAGCACAAAATACCAGTCGCACAGCCCGGCCAGCGCCAGAAAGAAACCGGCCCGTCCGGCGCGGGCGCTCCAGGGCAGCCCCCGCCGGCTGCGCTCCGTCGCGGCCAGCAGGTCCAGCAGATAGAAGGGCAGCCATTGCAGGCTCATCACCTGCATATGGCCGAGCAGGTGCGCCATGTGAAAGGGCGCAAAGGTGTAGATCGCCCCCGCCACAAAGGCCGCGGCCGCGTGCGCTGCATCCGGCCGCGGGTCGACTCGGCCCAGCAGCCGCCGCGCCAGCAGAAACATGCCATAGCCGCCCAACACCCAACTGAGCAGCACGACCGTGTTATAGGCCGGGAGCAGCCCCGCGGCCAACTGCACGGGCAGCGTCGCCAGCCCATTGAACGGGTTGAGCGTGTGGAAATAGAGGTCGACGCCGGTGGGATAATAGAGCAGGTCGGTGGTATAGGGCGACTGCCGCCGGTCGACCAGGGCCAGCTTGACCCACCACAGGTTCCAGTAGTTCTGCCAGCCGTCAAAACCATCGCCGGGGATGGCCGTGGTGAACTGGACGGCAAGCGGCCAGGTCATGACCAGCGTCAGCAGCAAGTAGCCCCCCAGCGCGGCCAGGTGGATCCACCCGCTGCGGCCGCGGGGAGGCTGTCGAAGGCGAGCCTGCGTCATCGAGAGCGCAGCCGCTTATGCGGTCACGGCCAGCAGCGCCGCCTGCAGCACGTTGGCCATGAGCATAGCATTGGTCATGGGGCCAGTACCGCCTGGGACGGGCGTCAACATGCCCGCCACTTCGGCCACGCTGGCCTGGTGACAGTCGCCCTTCAGCCCTTGGTCGGTGTAGTTGGTGCCAAAATCGACCACCACCGCGCCTGGCTTGACCCAATCGCCCTGCACCATTTCGGGCCGGCCCACGGCCACACACAGAATGTCGGCGCTGCGACAGACCGCGGGCAGATCGACCGTGCGGCTGTGCGCGATCGTCACCGTGCAGTGGTTGTGCAGCAGCAGCAGCGCCATCGGTTTGCCGACGATGTCGCTGCGCCCGACGACCACAGCGTGTTTGCCCTTGAACTCGACGCCCGCTTCCTGGAGCAGACGCAGCCCACCCGCAGGCGTGGCCGGGACAAAAAACGGCGGTCGATTGGCGAGCAGCCGTCCGGCGTTGGTCGGGTTCACGCCGTCCACATCCTTGGCCGGGTCAATCGCCGCCACCAAGTGATCCAAATTGATCGCCGCAGGCACCGGCTCCAGCACCATGATACCATGTACGCTCGGCTCCCGGTTGAGGCCGCGCAGCGCCATCAACACCTCGGCTTCGTCGACGTCGGCGGGCAGGTCGCGCGCCACAAACTCGACGCCGACGCTGGCGCAGTTCTTCTCAATGGCACGGCCATACCCCGCGGCGGCCTCGTCGTCGCCGATCCGTACCACGGCCAGCGCCGGACAATCGCCGTGCGTCTGCTCAAAGGCCCCGATCTCGGCCTTCAGACCCGCCTTGATACGCTTGGCGAGGCCGCTTCCATCCAAAAGCTGCGCGCTCATAGGTCGATCCCCAGGCTCTGCTGGCAGGCGGCTTTGCCCGCGGCGATGGCGGCGGCGGCATCCGCCAGCAGCGCATCGCGCTGGATGGCGGCGCGGGTGACAAAGCCCTCGTCTTTGATAAATTTGAGGTTGATGTTGACGTTGACCACGGCAGCGCGCAAGGCGGCGTCGGCCAGATAGAGCGCCGTAGCGGCGTCGCTGACCACATTGCTGTTGCCTTGGGCCGCCACCGGCTCGGCCAGGCGCAGCACATCCAGACAGCGTTCGGCCGTAGCCATGGGCACGCGCGCCGCGCCGATCAGCGCGGCCTGCAACGCGTCGCTGCGTGCGGCCTTTTCGGCCTCTGTCTGCTTGGGCATGGCATAGACGGCAGAGACCGACTCGAAGGCGGCAGCATCCTCGTCGGCCAGCGCCAAAAGCTGGCGGCGAAGCTGCTCGCTCGTCGCCAAATAGCCGGTCATAGCGGCCTGCACATCGGCATACTTTTTGTTGCCCAGCGTGAAGTTGATCACCATGCTGAGCAGGGCCGCAGCCTGGCTGCCCGTCAGCGCAGCCGCGCCGCCCCCGCCGGGCGTCGACTGTTTGGAGGCCAGGGCGTCGAGATAGGCGGCGATGCTCATCTCACCGGTTGTCATGCAAAGCTCCTTCCAAATGGACAGCCAGGTCGATCTGCCCCGGCTGCTGGTCTGGATTATAGCATCGGCCGCGCCGATCGCCCGAACGAGGATGCGTGTGCTACACTACACCAAAGCGCCGCCCATTTGAGAGTCCCTTGCATGACCCGGAACGTCTTACTTGGTCTCTGCACCCTGCTCCTACTAGCAGGCTGCACAGCCCCCGCGGCCCCGTCCAGCGCCACACCGGTCGTCACGCTGTCGGGTGCAATCGCACATCCCACCCCGCCCATGGGCCGCCAACGGAAAATGGCTCTGCCGCCTGCCATCCCGGCAGCGACCGCTGCGCTCACGCCCAGCGTGATCCTGACGCCAACTGCAACTCCGCCAGAGACGCCCGGCGCGGCGCCTGGCCTGCTGCCGACGGTCACGCCCACACCGGCGGCAATGCTTGCCGTCACGCAGCCGGCAGAGGGTACGCTGCCTGCCAACTTCCGCGCGGCGGGGACCTTCGCTTCGACCACCACCTTTGCCGGCGGCACGACCCAGCGACAGGAAGGCAGTTTCACCATCACCCA
>QEUY01000276.1 GCA_003577365.1 Chloroflexota bacterium
ACCGCCGGGGAAGCGATCACGGAAACCGCAGCAGTCACCCCCAGCGAAGAGGCCACTGCGACCGAAGAGGTTGCCGGGGCTGAGGAGATCACTGGCACGGAGGAGGTCACCAGCACAGAGGCGGTCACTGGCACAGAAGAGATCACCGGCACGGAGGAGATGACCGCCGCCGCGGAACTCACTGCGAGCGAAGAGCTGACGACGGCAGAAGAGATCACCCCTGCCGAAGAGATGACGGCGACCGCCGAGGCCGGGCACGTCCACGGCGCGACGACGGCAGAAGCCCCCGCCGCAACCGAGGAAATCACCGCGACGGAGGCGATCAGCGCGGGCGAGGAAGTCAGCGGCACACAGGGCGCGACCCCGCTGCTGCCTGCAACCGAGGGCGCGGCGAGCAGTCAAACGGCTGAGGAGACAGGCGAGGCTGAGGGCACAGGCGAGGCAGTGGCCGGAGAGGCTCGCGTCTTCTTCTTGCAGCCCACGACCAACGCCGTGATCCCGATCACCTCCACCGTCGTGATCGGCTATGAAGGGGTCGAGGTGCAGGCCGCCGGCGCGGTGCAGGAGGGCGCCGGCCATCTGCATATCTTGGTAGACGAAGACTTTGTCGAAGCGGGCCAGGGTATGCCCGCCGACGCCGGCCATCTGCATCTAGGCGATGGCTCGGCGGAAACTGAACTGGTGCTGACACCGGGCAGCCATGTGCTGCGGCTGCAGTTTGCCAACGGCGCGCACATCGCACTGGCCGGCGACCAATACCGCGACGAGATTTATGTCAACGTCGTGGACCGTGCGCCGGAAGAGTCCGTGCGCTTTGCCATGCCGACCGACGGCGCGGTCGTGCCGCTCACCTTCGACGTGGTGATGGCCGCTTCGGGGCTGAGCGTGCAGCCGAGCGGCGCGGTCGTCGAGGATAGCGGCCATCTGCACCTCTTGATCGATCAAGACTTTGTCGCAGCCGGGGAGATCATCCCCGAGGACGAAACGCATCTACATTTCGGCGAAGGCCAGTTGACCGGCACGGTCACGCTGGAGCCGGGCGAGCACACGCTGCGTCTCCAGTTTGCCGATGGCGAACACCGCGCCCTGGAGGGTGACCAATATCGCGCCGAGATCACCGTCACGGCGGACGAAGCCGCCGAGGCGACCCGTGTGATGTTCGTCGCGCCGCAAGATGGCGCGACCGTGACCTCGCCCGTCCCCCTCGTCTGGGCCGCCACCGGCGTGATCGTCGAGTCGGCAGGCCAGGTCGTCCGGCCCGAAGGCGGCCACCTGCACCTGTTGATCAACAAGGATTTTGTGCCTGCCGGGGAGGTCATCCCCACCAGCGCCACTTCGCTACATTTTGGACGGGGCCAGACCAGCGCCGAAGTGAGCCTGAGCGCCGGGGAATACACCCTCCGGCTGCAAATGGCCGACGGCGCACATATCGCCAAGGATGGCGATCAATATCGCGATGAGATCACAATCACGGTAAATCGGTAGACACGCCGCTGTAAAGCGTGACAGATGGCGCATCGCGCGCCTTGGGGTAACTATGGCAGCCAATTCCAACGCTCTGCCGGGCTGGTTCAGGCGAAAATATCCTCGCCCCGATGACGAGTCGGGCGGGCAGGCCTCTGGCGACGAAGCGGCCCACGGTGCGGGCACGACGCCAGAGGCAGAGCCGGGCACAAGCACAATGACCGGCGGCGGCATCGACCAAGAGCCGGTCGTCGTCTGGGAAGCCGCCAACCGCCTGGAGGCGGAGATCGTGGCGGGACGGCTGCACAGCGAAAACATCCCGGCGATCATCCGCGGGGAGGCGCTAGGCGCGATCTATGGGCTGACCACCGGTGGGCTGGCTGCCACCGTGGTCTTGGTCCCGGCTCCATTGGCCGCCAAGGCCCTGGAAATCTTGAATTCCGACGTTGACTGGGACGAATCCACCGACGCTGATTTCGGTACAGAATCTCTATAAACGCTATGGCCGCAAACCGGTCCTGCGGGGCGTGGATCTCTGCGTCGCCGAGGGGCAGGTGGTCGCGCTCTTGGGCGCCAACGGCGCAGGCAAGACCACCCTCCTGCGCCTGATCAGCGGGCTGGCGAAACCCGAACGGGGTGAGATCAGCCTGGCCGGCGTCACCTTTCGCCGCGCCGGGCATGAACTGCGCCGCTATATCGGCTTGGTCAGCCATGCCCCGCTGCTCTATGACAACCTCAGCGCCGAAGAAAACCTGCACTTCTTCGCGCGCATGTACGACCTGCAAGCGCCGACGGCGCGCATCGAGTCGGTGTTGCGCGCCGTGGACCTGTGGCCGCGGCGGCGTGACCCGGTCCGCACCTACAGCCGGGGCATGGTGCAGCGGCTGGCGATCGGCCGCGCCATCCTGCACAACCCGCCCGTCCTGCTGCTCGACGAACCCGACACCGGGCTGGATCAAACCAGCGCCGATATGCTCCACCACCTGATCCGCCAGTTGGGCGCGGCCAACCGCGCCATCTTGCTTTCGACCCACAACCTCGACCGCGCTGTGGAATGGGCCGATTCTGTGAGCCTCTTGGTTGGTGGTAAAATAGTCCTCCAGGAGCCAACGGCCCACCTGAGCGGCGCACAGTTGCGCCGGCTCTATGCCGACGCCAGCGACCAGATATGAGCATTTCTTCGCCCACCCAGAAGTTGAGCCAAGAGCTGTCTGCCCAGCCCGAGGCAGCGCCGGTGCAGATGCGCACCGGCGGCGGGGTGAGCGCCTATCTGCGCAAGGTCTGGGCCGTGGCCGCCAAGGACGTGCGCGCCGAACTGCGCGCCAAAGAGAGCTTTAGCACCATGGCCGCCTTTGGGCTGCTGGCGGTGCTGGTCTTTGGCCTGGCCTTCGACCTGCGCGTGCCCAGCGCCGAGATGGTCGCGCCCGGCGTGGTCTGGGTGGCGATCCTCTTCACCGGCGTGCTGGGGTTGAACCGCACCTTCGGGGCCGAGATCGACCGCGGCAGCCTGGCCGCGCTGCTGCTGGCCCCCGTGGACCGCAGCGCCATCTACTTTGGCAAGGTGCTCGCCCATCTGCTCTTTTTGCTGGCGACCGAGTTGATCATCCTGCCGGTGGTCTTTGTGGTTTTAGATGTCAACATCTTCCAGCCCTGGATCTTGCTGGGCGTGCTGCTGGGCACATTTGGCTATGTCAGCGTCGGCACGCTCTTTGGCGCGCTCACGGCCAACACCCGCGCCCGCGAAAGTATGCTGCCCATCCTGCTGCTGCCCGTCATGGTGCCGGTCTTTGTGGCAGGCGTGGGGTTGACCGCCAACGTGCTCGACGGCCACGAACTGGCCGACTTTCAGCGCTGGCTGCTGATCCTGGGCGTCTATGATCTGGTCTTTGTCACGATTGCGTTCCTGGTCTTTGATCTGATTTGGGAAGAAGCATAAGGGGGAAGCATGGGCACGATCTCGGCGGCGCGCCGCAGCGCCACGCGGCGTAACGGCGCAGGCCATCTGGCCGCGCTGCTTTTGAACGCGGCTGCGGTGGGGGGTATGGCCGCGCTCATGTGGGCCGCGCTGATCTACGCCAAACCCGCCGCCAACCTGGCCGGCGATGAGCAGATCGCACAGCGCATCTTCTATCTGCATATGGGCTGCAACTTCGGCGCGCTGGTGGGGTTTGTGGTCTCGCTCATCGGCAGCGTTCTCTATCTGCTCACGCGCAACCTCGATTGGGATCGCATCACCCAGGCCAGCGTCGAGGTGGGTACGCTCTGCGGCTTTGGCACGATCGTCACAGGCATCTTCTGGGCCAAACCGACCTGGAACACCTATTGGACATGGGACCCGCGCCTGACCACGGCGACGATCACCGTGCTGCTCTACATCGCCTATCTGCTCTTTCGCAACGGCATCGACAACCGGCAGACGCGGGCGCGCTTTGGCAGCATCTATGCGCTCTTTGCCTTTCTCAGCCTGCCCCTCACCTATTATAGCGCGCGCTGGTTCCGCTCGATCCACCCGGTGGTCTTTTCGGGCGACAACCCGGAGGCGGAGGGCGGCTTTGCCATCGGCGCGACCATGAGCCAGACGATCGGGGTGGCGGCGGTGGCGTTTGTCCTGCTCTTTGCCGCGCTCATGCTGCAGCGCTGGCGGCAGTTGCGGGTTGAAGACCGCATCGCCGAACTGCGCGAGGAAATCGAATAAGCGAAACCGGAGAGGATATTCAGCCCATGTTCTATCTCGCCGCCGCGTTTATCGTGATGTGGGTCGCCGTCACCGGCTATGTGTTCTTGATGAGCCGCCGCCAACGCGCCTTGGAAGACGAACTGCAAACGCTTGAAGAGATCATCGAAGAAAAACGGGGCCGCGCCTGACGCGACAGGAACCCCGGCAGCGGCTGCGACGTATAGAGTAGTAGGGCGGCGCGCATGTCTCGCGCAGGACATGCAGACAGCCCGTTGGATAAGGGAGAAATCGTCGTTATGACACAGGTGGTCGATCAGACACCGGCTCCGGCCAGCACGCCGGCCCACCTTGGGCCTGTCGCCGCGCCGCGCGCCGTCCATGCAGCCGCCGGCGAAGCCAGCCGCGTGGCGATCTTCTTGCACGCGCTGGCGTTCGTCTTTGGCTTTGGCGCGGTCTTTACGCTGTTGGGGTCAGCGGCGGGCTTGCTGGGCCAAAGCCTCAACCAGTATCTGCCTGCCATTCAACGGCTGGGCGCGCTGATGCTGGTCATCTTTGGGCTGACCACCTTAGGCGTCTTTCGGCGGGCGGCGCAGGCCATCCGCCGCCGCACCGACCTGCATCAAAACCCCGCCGCGGCCGCGCTGGTCAGCATTCTGGAGTTCTTCAACTCGCTGCTCTATACTGAAAAGCGCGTGACGGGGATGCACCAGGTCAACCGCAACTGGGGCTATCTGAGCAGCACGCTCTTGGGCGTCAGCTTCAGCGCCGGGTGGGTCCCCTGCATCGGCCCCATCCTCGCCAGCATCTTTTTCCTAGCCAGCGACAGCGCCACCGTGCAGCAAGGGGCCGTTCTCCTGGCGATCTACAGCCTGGGGCTGGGCATTCCTTTTCTGGTCACCGGTGCGGCTTTCAGCCGGGCGGGTAAGGCGCTGCGCCGGCTCAACCGCCATGCCAACATCGTGAGCATCGTCAGCGGGCTTTTCCTCTTCTATGTGGCCTATCTGCTGTGGACCGACAGCCTGGCGCTGCTCACCACGCGCTTCTACTTCCTGAACAACTGGATCTTCAGCCTGGAAAATTCGGTCTCTAGCCTCTCCGGCACGGGCGGCGACATCATCAGCCTGAGCCTGCTGGCGGGCGCGCCGCTGGCCTTCTTCGCCGGGCTGATCAGCTTTCTCAGCCCGTGCGTGCTGCCGTTGGTCCCGGCCTATCTTGGCTTTCTCAGCAGCGCCGCTGTGGGCGGGCAGAACCGCTGATGCAACTGACACTCTACACCAAACCCGGCTGTCACCTGTGTGACCTGCTCAAGGCCGATCTAGCCGGCTTGCAGCGCGAGATCTCATTCACGGTGGTCGAGCGCAACATTGAGGCCGACCCGGCAGACTATGAGCGATTTCGTTATCTGATCCCGGTGCTGGCCGTGGGGGAGACGCTGCTCTATCCCCCCCATGACCTGATGCAGGTGCGCCGCGCCCTGCTCGATGCCGCAGGCCGGCCCACGGCTCGCTAAAACATTTGGCGCAGACATGACTCAACTCGATTCACCACACGCCCAAACTGAACAGCCGCCGCGCCCTGTGGCCTCACCCAGCAGCCGGGTGGTGGGAGACTTTGTCAGCGGCCTGGTGGTCTGGATCGCGCGTCACTGGCTGGCGCTGTTCAACACGGCCTGGGCGGTCTATGTGCTG
>QEUY01000277.1 GCA_003577365.1 Chloroflexota bacterium
CTTCCGCGGGGGGCGTGGGCAGCCAGGCCAGGCCGAGCGCAGCCAAGCCCACCAGACCGGCAAGGCGCAGCGCGGCCAAGCTGGGCTGCGGCGCGACCAGATGCCCACCGACAAAGGCCAGGAGGTGACGCAGAAGATAGTCCCAGGGCAGGAGCGCGGTATCCTGGTCGGCGACCACCTTATCGGCGACGTAGGGCAGGAGTTTGGGCAGCGTGTAGGCCCACCAGGGAATCTGCACGGCCAGGATCGCCAGGGCCATCCCCACCAGCCAGGCCCAGGCTGTACGCTGCCGGCGGAGGTGGACGGCTGCCCAGAGCAGATGCGTCGCGATCAGAAAACCGCTGTAGTAGAGCGTCCAGAGCGCCAAGCTGGCCGCTGCGACATAGGCGGCAGCCGGCAGCCAGGCAGAATGCCCCGCGGCCAGGGCTTGCAGCCAGCGCCAGAAGGCGATGGTGGCGAGCAGCGCAAGGACCACGGCCAGCCCGTACATGCGTACTTCCTGGCTGTAGAAGAGGTGCAGCGGGCTGAGGGCGAGCAGGGAAGCCGCCCAGAGCGCGACCGCGGGCCGGTCGGGGCGCATGAGGCGCGCCAGCCACGCCAGCAGGGGCACGGCTGCGACCCCGCAGAGCACGGATAGGAGGCGCGCCGCCTCCGCGCGGGTCGAAGCGAGCAGCGCAAACCAGCCATGCAGCAGGCCATAGTAGAGGGGCGGGTGGATATCGCGCGCCGTCAGCCAGAGCATGCGCGGCAGCGGCTCGGTGGCAAAGTAGACGCTGTAGCCTTCGTCCCACCAGAGCGGCTGCCAGCCGAGGCGCAGCGCCCGGACTCCGAGCGCCAGTAGCGTCAGCGCGGCCAGCGCCGCGGCGAGGCGGAGAGGCGATGAGGGCCGGCAATCAGCGCCGTTCGTAGCGAACGTACAGCTCCTGTTGTGGGTCATTGGCGGCGAGCGTGAAGGTGGCGGCGGGTCCCACGGGTGTGCCTGCACTGTCGATCAGCTGCACCTCCCAGACGCCCGCGGGGTCGACGTCGGAGAACTCGACCTTGAAGTTCTGATAACGCTGGCGCGCATCTTGGAAAGGCCAGGTGAAGGCAGGTTGGCCGGCAAACGAAGTCCCCTCTACGGGCAGGTCGGCGCCGTTGTGGCTGATGCGCAGGCTGTAGCCGGCCAGCGAGTCGTTGCCGGCGTAGACATAGAGAAAGACACGTACCAAGCCGCTCTCGGGGAACTGCTCTTGTTTGCGCAGGTCGAAGGTGAAATCGGCGGGCGCGGCGGGCGCGGGATTCTCTGCTGCGACGGGGGGAGCTGTGGCCGCATCTGTTGCGGCGCCGGCGGCAGCGGGCTGCCCGGCCAGGGGGACGGAATCGACCGGCCCGTCGGTGTCGACATATTCGCCGATGATCCAAGCTGCGCCGCCGTCGATACAGCAGATCTGCCACCAGGAGCCGTCGCTGTTTTTGCCGACGATGTCATATTCTGCGCCGCGCTCCACCGTGGTCACGACTTCAAAATCGGTGCTGGGGCCGCTGCGGACATTGACCAATGGCGAGTTGACGACCGCCTTAGCCCCTGTGGGCGCAGCGGCAGCATCGGGCGGGGCGGAGGCCGCGACCGCGCCGCCGGTCGCCGGTTGGGGCGTGGCCGTGGCCTGAGGCTGTGCCGCTGCCGGCGTGGGCGTAAAGGTCGGATGGGGGGTGCGGATGGCCAAGGGACCGTCGGATGTTGCCGATGCGCCACAGGCGGCCAGCAGGATCGAGAGGATGCCGGCCAGAATGGCGGTGTGGAAATGTCTGAGATTTGGGAACATGCACGATAGTCTTGTCAACGGATTCTCACCCAACCGATATAGATTTCGCGGTTCGGATTTTCGGGCGCGGTGGTAAAGGTCACCGGCTCGGACAACTGGCTCCCCTGACCATCCGTCACATAGACGGACCAAGTCCCTGTGCCGAGCAGTTCAAGCGGCGACGCGGGGGCCTCGGTGTCAAGCGTGCCGGGGTCGGGAGGCCGGTATTCATACTTGTAGTTGTACTGCACCCGGTTTCCGGACCCTGGCGGTGCGCTGAACTCAAAGACGTCTTTGCTGACGACATCGCCGACGGCGTTGGGGCGCGGGACACCCTCAAAGGAGACCGATAGGAAATAGCCTTCGGCTGGTTCTTCCAATGGCGGTGTGCCGATAAAAAGTTTCGCCCAGATTGTAATGTATGCGTTGCTGGTTGGGAAGTACTGCGGCCCGATCGCGCGCTCGAAGACGTGCGGCGTCGGCGTGGGGGTGGGCAGCGGTGTCGGCGTGATCGTGGGCGTACCGGTGGGCGTAGAGGTGGGCGGCGGGCCGATCGGGCTGGCGCCCAGCGCGCTGATGTCGTTGTAGATCGTCACATGGGAGGCCGCGACCCATACAGTCTGCCCGCTGATACAGCAGATCTGCAGCCAGGAGCCATCCTCGTTGCGGCCAATGATGGCGACGGGAATGCCTGGCCCCAGTTGGGCGAGCAGGGGGTATTCGACGCCGGGGCCGGTGCGTAGCGCCACCAGCCCGCTCGCCACCTGAATATAAGGCGTCGGCGTGGCAGTGGCCGTCGGCGGAACGGTGGGGGGGGCCGGCGGCTGCGGCGAGGGCATGGGCATGCCTGGGGGCTGCAACGGTGAGCCGGGCTGTCCGGGGAATGGTTCAACGCCGGGGGTGAGCAGCGCGCCCGTCTCGCCGGTGGCAGGCGGGGCAGGCGTCTCGGTTGGGAGCTCGGGCAGGACGGCGCTGGGGTCCATCCCCGGCGGCACGACGATGACGCCGGGCTGGCCGTCGCTGGGCGGCGTGACGTAGATCAGGGTCTCGACGGCGACCGGGGTCGGGGTGAAGGTCGGCGCCAAGGCGACGGTGGGGGGGAGCGGGGTGGCGGTGGCGCGCTGGCGCTGCACCAGATCGGCGGCGGAACAGCCAAGGGTTAACATCAGCAGCACCGCCAACGGGTAGAGCCTCCGGCGTGTTGGGCGCGCTGGCGTGGGGGTGGGGCGGGCGTCTGGGCCATCCGGCAGGACGAGGCGGCGGGGCGCATGGGATCTGGTCACCGGATCTGTACCCAGGCAACGTAGACTTCACGGTTGTTGTTGGTGGTCAGGGTATCGAACTCGATCGCATCGGAAAGCTGCGTGCCGGAGCCATCCGTGAGATAGATGCGCCAGTAGCCGTCGATCAACGTCAGGCGTGTGGCGCTGGTGTTGGGGTCGGTCTCTTTGGGGTTGGGCGGTAGGAACTCGTATTTATAGTTGAACTGGACACGGTTGCCGCTGCCTGGGCCGGGCGGCACGTTGTATTCAAAGAAATCGGTGCTCGGCGCTTCGCCTTTGGTGTTGGGGCGTGTTTCAAAGCTGGAGCCGTCGGGCCGGTTGCGAAATTCGACATGCAGGAAATAGCCGGGCAGCGGCACCTGGGTGTTGCCCGCCAGCGCAAAGACTTTGACCCAGATGCTGAGGCGTTCGTTGGTGGTAGGGAAGTAGAGCGGGCCTTCCGCCACTTGGAACGGGTAGGGCGTGCTGGTGGGTGTCAAGGTGATTGTCGGCGTGTCGGTTGGCGTACTCGTGGGCGTGGAGGTGGGTGGCGTCTCCGCCAAGACCAACACGACCTCGGTGGTGTCGTTGACCACCTGGACATGGGATGCGGCTACCCAGACCGACCCGCCGTTGACACAGCAGATCTGATACCAAGAGCCTTCCGGGTTGCGCCCGATGATGGCGATAGGGATGTCGGGGCCGAGCTGTGCTACCAGGGGGAACTCGACGCCTGGCCCGCTGCGCAAGCCGACCAGCCCGGTGGCGACGACGACATAGGGCGTTGGGGTGCTGGTCGGCGGCTCTGTCGGCAGCGGGATCGGGGTCTCGGTCGGCGCGAGGGTAGGCGCCGGGATCGGGGTGTCGCTGGGCCGCGGGATCAAAACGCCGACGGCGGCAGGCGTGATCTCCAGCGGCGACGGCGCGCCCGGCAAGGGCGTTGTCGTAGGCGTCGAGGTGGGCGATGGCGGCAGCGGCGTGGCCGTGGCGGTGACGGTAGGTGTCGGCGTCTCCGGCAGCGGGATCAGCGAGCGCGGGTCGACGCCCGGCGGGACGACGATAAGCCCCGGCGTGCCGGCGGCAGGCGGCGTGATGACGACCAGCCCCTGGACAAAACCGGGCGTCGGCGTGAAGGTGGGGGCAGGCGGGCGAGTGGGCGGCGGCGTGAGGGTAGGCCGCGCCAGCAGATCGCCGGCTGCGCATCCGAGCAGTGCTGCGAACATCGAAAATATCACGACCAACAGCGGGGTAGCGTGGAAAGCGCGACTCATGCCGCACCCGTCATGGGTGAGCGAATTATGCCGATTGAGCGAAACGAGACTCCAGCGCCAGGCGTCCAGCGGCGCAGCCGAACCATGGACCGCCGTAGGCTATCTGGAGTGGCAAATTGACAATACACCAGGCGAGTATAGCATGGATCGGGCATGAGACCTAACGAGTGGCGGCGGCCCTCGCACCCCTGGGCGTAGGCCGTGAGCGGCGCTAATTCATCAGCGCGGCCTGCACGCGTGCGAGCAGCGCGTCGATGGCGTAGGGTTTGCGTAGGAATGAGAGGGCGGGGTCCCATTCAATTTGTAGGGAGGCGGCGGTTTCGTCGTAGCCGCTCGACAAAATGATCGGGATGTTCGGGTCCAGTTGGCGGATCTTGCGATAGGTCTCGACCCCGTTCATGACCGGCATGCGCAGGTCGAGCAGGATGGCGCCGATGCGGTGGCTGTGCCCCAGGAAGAGGTCGATCGCCTCTTGGCCGTTGGCGGCGGACAAGGTGTCGATCTTTGCCAGTTCGAGGATGTCGCGAACCGCCTCGCGGATGGCGTCCTCGTCGTCGACGACGAGGACAAGGGAAGCGAAGGGAGTGAGTAGGGTGGTGGAATCGCTCATCTGCGGCACAACGTGGTGCATATCCATTGGGAGTGGGGCTTGTCGACGGGTCGCCATGGCGCGGTACAGGGCCAGCAGCCAAGGCGACGCGATCGATATCGGCTCTGCGTTGGTTTGGCGCGATGCGTTTGGCGCCATTGTACCATGAGGTTGGGGCGGCCAATCCTGTCGCAATGCAGTCAATTTGGCGCGCTGCGAACTGTCTTTGAGATGGCAGCGGCTCGATTTGGCAGTTTATGCCTGTTCAGTCTATACTGGTAGAGTTGTCTGCGCGAGAGGGTGGACCTGGCCGCGCCCCGCGCCGCCGGACGGACCAGCGTGCAGCGCTTACCAAGCAAATTGCAGTTGGGATAAGATGGAATAGGTATCGCGTCGGCGCACGCGGGACGAAAGCAAGGAAGGTGTTACGATGGGGCGAATGAAGGTACTCTTAACACAAGATGTTTCGAACCTGGGCTTGGCCGGGGAGATCCACGCTGTGGCCGGTGGTTATGCACGCAATTATCTGATGCCGCGTGGGCTGGCCGTGTTGGCAACGCGCGGCGCGCTCAAGCAGGCGGAAGAGATCAAGCAGGCGGGGATGCGCCGCCGTGCCCGTGAGCGCGCCAACGCCGAAGCGCAAGCAGAGATCATCCGTGGGCAGCGGCTGCTGTTTGAGGCGCGCGCTGGCGAGTCGGGCCGGCTCTATGGGTCGGTCACGGCGCACGATATTGCCGAGAAGCTGCAGGATGCTGTTGGGTTTGAGATCGACCGCCGCCGGATTCACCTGGAACACCCGATCCGCGATCTGGGTATTTACAACTTGGAAATGCGCTTGATGCAGGATGTGGCGGCCAACTTTGCGGTGGCGGTTGTGCATGAAGGCGAGGGCTGGGCAGAGGCCGAGGCCCGCGCCGC
>QEUY01000278.1 GCA_003577365.1 Chloroflexota bacterium
GACATCCGTGCCTTTTTGCTGCGCGGCGAACGCATGACCTCTGACGAAGAGGGCGCACAGATACAGGAGCAGCCATGACGCCGATCCGAATGGCCCAATATGGCACCAAGCATGGGCATGCGGGCGGCAAGCTGTTGGCAATGCTGCGCAACCCGCATGTCGAGGTGGCGGGCGTCTATGAACCCGACCCGGCGCGCCGCGCCGCCGCGGCCCAGGAAGAACCCTATCGCCATGTCCACTGGTTTGAGAGCGCCGCCGAGATGCTGGGCGACCGCAGCATCGCCGCCGTCGCCTCCGAAGGGCTGAACTCGCAGAGCCTAGACTATACCGAGGAGATCGTCCAGGCGGGCAAGCATGTCTGGTATGACAAGCCTGCCGGCGACAACTGGGCGCAGTGGCAGCGTGTCGTCGACCAAGTGCGCAAACAGGGCGTCTATCTGCAGATGGGCTATATGTTCCGCTATCATGTCGCCTTTGGCCAGATTGCGGAGTGGGCCAAGTCGGGGCTGTTGGGCGAGATCTTTTCGGTGCGCGCCCACATGTCCACCTGGCTGACCGAGGCGCAGCGCGCGGTGATCAGCGAGCATGAGGGGGGCATCTTCTATGACCTGGCGGGCCACATGATCGACCAAGTGGTCTGGCTGCTGGGGCGGCCCAACCGGGTCACCACCTTTCTACGCAACGACAGCGGCATCGTGCCCGCCTTCAAGGACAACACCTTGGGCGTCTTTGAGTTCGACCGCGCCTTGGCCTTTATCGACATCGCGGCCATGGAGCCGCGGCCCATGGCGCGGCGGTTTGAGGTCTATGGCAGCCGGGGCAGCGCCATCATTATCGACCGCTTTGACCCGGCGGGCGACATCCGGCTCTGTCTGGAAGAGGCCGGCGGCGGCTACCCGCAGGGTGCCAGCCGGATCGAGGTCCCTGAACAGTCGCGCCAGGAGATGTATGAACGGGAGTTGGAGGCGTTTGTAGCCGTGTTGAGCGGCAAAAAAGCGCCCGACCGCACGCTGGAGCATGAACTCTTGGTGCAGGAAACGCTGCTGCGCGCCACCGGGGGGATTCAGGAGTAATTCGCGCCTAACCGTAGCGGCGGTGGTTGGCAAACCGCCGCAACAAAAAGCCCGCTTGAGATCACTCACTAAGGAGGAACAGTTTCGATGGAGCGTATTCCCCTCGCCATTGTCGGGTGCGGCGGCATGGGCCACCGCCACCTCTTTGGCCTCGCCGAACTGCACCGTGCCGGACTCTCGCGCTTTGAGCTAGTCGCCGCCTGCGACCCGGTGACCGATAACGCCGAGTCGTTGGCCGCCCAGGCCGAAGAGCATTTCGGCAAACGGCCCGCGGTGGTGGGCAGCCTGGATGAACTGGCCGCCCATGGCGTCGCCGCCGTGGATATCACCACAACCCCGCGCTATCACCACATGCTGGGGGTCGACGCGGTGCAGCGCGGCTGGCACGCCATGATCGAAAAACCGGTGGGGCTGACCGTGCGCGCCGCCAACCGCATCCGCGCCGCGGCGGCGGAGACGGGCCGCGTGGTCAGCACGGCGGAGAACTATCGCCGCGACCCGATCAACCGGCTTGCCAAGGCGCTGCTGGCGCAGGGCGCCATCGGCGACCCGCGCTTTATGATCCACCAGACCGCAGGCGGCGGCAACCTGATGACGATCTCGGTCTGGCGGCATCAGAAGGACCAGAGGGCTGCACGAGCCGACCCGGTATAACCCCGCCGCCGAAGGCAAGGAACCCACGTCGAACCCGGCGGGCGTCTATGGCCGCTGGCAGAAGGCCATGCCCGCCCGTTTCCAGGCGACCGCCGAGGACGCCGCCTATGCGGTGGTAACCTTCAAGAACGGCGCGGTGGCGAGCTATCTCGAAGACCACGCCGCGCACGGCAAGGGGCTGTGGTCGCGCCAGATCCACGGCTCCACGGGGTCGATGGATATGCCCAATGACCGCACGGGGCGCAACCTGATCCTGTACCAGGGCCGGGACCAGGTGATCGATGACCAGCGTATCTTGGACCTTGTGCCCGACTTCCGGTTGGACGAGGCGACGGCAATTCTCTTTGGCGGCGAACGGCTGTGGCGCTATGACTTCCCCTTCGAACAGACCGACCGCAAGCTGATCGCGGTCGAATATGCCGACTTCGCCGGGGGCATCCTGGGCGAGCATCCCGTCGAGGTGGACATCGAGCAAGGCACGCGCTCGGTGGCGCTCTCCTATGCCATGCTCGAATCGGGGGCGCTGGGCCGCGCCGTCACGCTCGACGAGGTGCTGTCCGAGCAGGTCTCGGCCTATCAGCAGGATATCGACCAAGGGCTGGGGCTGCTATGAAACTCGGCTACAGCACATGGGGGATGCCCACGCTGCCCATTGATCAGGCCGTGGCGCACATCGCCGCCCTGGGCTTTGACGGCATCGAGATCGCCGTGGGCGCGGAATGGACGACCAGTCTCGACAGGCTCGACGCTGCCGAACGGCGGCGCATCCTGGGGCTGCTGCAGCAGTATGGGCTGACGCTTTCGGCCATCGCCGGCCATGCCAGCCTGCTGGAGCAGGACGCGGCCGCGCACGCCGCCAATGTGGCGCGGCTCAAGGCGACGATCGACCTGGCGGTGGACTGGGCCAGAGACGGGGAGCCGCCCTTTGTCAACACCTTGTCGGGCGGGCGCACGGCGGATTGGGAGGCGCAGCACCGCCTCTTTGCCGACCGGCTGGCCGAGATCGTGGCCTATACCGAGGGCCGCGGGGTGATCTTGGCGATGGAGCCGCATGTGGATGGGCTGGTCGACACGCCGGAGCGCATGCTCGCCATCCTGAAGCTGGTGGATTCGCCCTATCTGCGCGTCAATTTCGACATCAGCCACTTCGACATCTTGGGCATGCCCACGGCGGAGAGCGTGGCGGCGCTGGTTCCCTATTCGGTGCATACGCATGTCAAAGACCAGCGCGGGCGCTACCCGGACTATGAGTTTCTGATCCCGGGGGAGGGCGATTTCGACTATGTGGACTATCTGCTGACCATGCAGGCGCACGGCTATGACGGCTTTATCAACGCCGAGGTGAGCAAGATGGTGCAGCGCCGGCCCGGCTATGACCCGCTGGCCGCGGCTACCCTGTCCTATCGCACGCTAGATGAGGCCTTCCGCCGCGCCGGGATCGAACGGAAGTAGCCGCAGAGTCGATATAACAAAAACTGACCGGCGCTTACCAAGGCCGGTCAGTTTTGTTCAAACGCTTATTGCTTGATCGCGCAAGGTTCACCGTAGGGGCCGTCCCCCGTGGCGGCCCGTCTGTCAGGCACACGCACGGACAGGCACGAGGGCCTGTCCCTACCGATACGCGTCACCGTAGTGCGGCCCTCTGTGGCCGCCCGGACAGGCACGGGGGCCTGTCCCCACCATGGATGAGACGCAGCGCTTGGCGGTTGGAAAACCGCACCTCCGATGACTCCCTCTCTTCTGGTCTTTGCGTTCTTTGTGACCTCTGCGGTTACCCATTAGAACGGCAGGCGCAGCGCGATGTCTCCCGCCAGACCGGAGCCGTGGTAGAAGAGATGATCTACGCCCATGGCGACAAAGAGCAGCGCCAGGTAGAGCAGGCTATATTTGTACAGCCGCCAGATATGCTTGGGCGTCGGCTCGCGCCAGATGTCCCACGCTTGGCGCAAGAAGATGCCGTTGAGGATGACCGCCAGCGCCAGATAGACCGGCCCCAGCAGCCCCAGAAAGGCGGGCGCAAAACAGATCAGCGCCAGCAGCACGCTGTAGAGCAGGATCTGTTTGTGCGTCTCGCGCGCGCCGGCCACCACCGGCAGCATCGGCACCCCGGCCGCGCCATATTCCTTCTGGCGCACCAGCGCCAGCGCCCAGAAGTGCGGCGGCGTCCAATAGAAGACGATCATAAACAGAAAGATGGGCAGCAGCGAGATCTCGTTGGTCATGGCGGCCCAGCCCACCAGTGGCGGGATCGCGCCCGACCCCCCGCCGATCACGATATTCTGCGTGCTGGAACGTTTGAGCAGCCGCGTGTAGATGATCAGATAGTAGAAGATGCCCGCCGCCGCCAGCAGCGCAGCGAGCAGGTTCACCGTCCACCACAGTTGCACAAAGCTCAGGATACAGAGCGCCAGCCCAAAGGCCAGCACTTGGTCGGGGGTCATGCGCCCGGAGGGCAGGGGCCGCCGCCGTGTGCGCACCATCACATGGTCGATGTCGCGGTCGAAATATTGGTTGATGGTGTTGGCGCCGCCCGCGGCCAGAAAGCCGCCCAGCAGCGTCCAGAAGATCAGCATGCCGCCGGGCGGGGTGGTGGATGCCAGATACATCGGCACCAGGGTAGTGACGAGCAGCAGCGAAATGATGCGCGGTTTGGTGAGCGTGAGATAGTCGCTGAGCGCCAGCCGCATCAAGGCCTGTTCGCGCGTCATGGGGTGGCCGGCGCGGCTTTCGGCGCTCGGCAGAGGTTCTAGCAGCGTGCCACGAAGTTGCATCGAACGGTTACGCTCCTGGATCACAAGCTGACTTGGGGGCGACGGAAGTTGAGTTTGCATCTCACGCATGGCCCTCTTGCGGCGGGAAGCCGCCGAGGTCCGGGTGGGGCGCGTCCTCACCTTCCTCGCCGGTTGATGGATGCGGATTGGCGAGCCGTTGGGCGCGCAATTCCTGGCTTTGAATAAAGAAGAGATAGCCCACGCCCAAGATCAGGGCAAAGGTGAACCACTGGATCGCATAGCTGAAGTGCGAGCCTTCGTCCAGGCGCAGCGGTTCCTCGCGATAGGGCAGGGCGTCATAGGCGCGGTTCTCTTCGGGCAACTGCAAGATAAAGACCGGCAGCAGCGTGTAGGGCATCTGGGGCTGAATGGCGTCGACGTTGATGCGGAACCATTCCACCTGCGGGCTGTCGGGGATGGGCGGCGGCGCGCCGCTGGGCAGCATCTGCGATTCTTGGATCAGCCCGATCACGGGGGCGCCGGGCGGTTCCTCAAACTGCGGCCAGTCTTCGGGTTTGGATAGGCTGTAGGGAACCCAGCCGCGCGCCACCAACACGGCGCGGTTGTCGTCCAGCACCAGCGGAGTCACCAAGATGACGCCGGGCGCGCCGTCGCGGTTTTGGCCGGTCAGCACGATCTGCTTGGAATAATCAAAGGTCCCTTCCGCCTGGACACGCCGGTATTCCAGCTCGCTCAGGTCGGCGGGAATCTCATGCGTGTTGACGTCAAACGGCGTTTGCTGCCAGCGTTCCGCCACCATGCGGTTATAGGCGCGGCGCTGCTCCAGCCGGTCTAGCTGCCAAAACCCCAGCCGGATCAGGACAAACACCCCGGCGATGACCAACAGGGTGGTCCACCACCAGCGGCGGTTGAAGAGTTTCAAAGGTACTTCATACAGCTTCACAGATCACCTGCGATTCTTTCATTCCAGATCGCGCCTACTCTCGCGACGACATCTTCACGCCCGTGTCCGCGCGCGGGTGTTGGGCAGTTCGGCGCGCCGGGCGCTGCGCCGCAGGGGCGGGCTGTTGTTTGCGCGACCAGATGCCGATCAGCGCGAGCAGCACAGCCAGCACACCGCCTGCCGCCAGCACCAGCCCCCAGTTGAGGCTGCGCGGCGGCAGCGCTTCGATGGCGAACTCGGCGCTGCCGCTCCCTGCCTCCCCCTGGACGGCAATGGCGATCTGCCAGTCTCCTGCGCTTGGCAGGTCGGTGTCGGCTTCGAAATAATAGTTGCCCAACAGGTTCTGCGGCTGCGCCTGCAAGACGATGGGTGCGGCCGTACCCGTCTGGGGCGTAAAGGTCACCTGAATATCGGCGTCGGTGACTGGCGTCTCCACCTGTGCGCCGTCGGCCTGCGCGCCGGCCTCGGCGGGCAGGGTCACGGCAATCGAGAGATGCACCTCCCCGGCGCGCCACGGCTCCGGCTGCGACCAGGCATAGACGCGATACGGCCCTGCCGGTGCACTGGTGAGGCGGGGGGTGCCGCCGCCATGCGCCCACAGCGGTTTTGCCTGCGCCAGCCACAGACCTAGCAGCGCCAGCAGGGCAAGGCTGAACCCAACCGCGCGTCTCATGACGAAGCCTGCGGGATATCGGATTGGCGGGCGGCGCGTTCGCGCTGCGCCTTGCGCCAGCGGTTCTGCACCACGCGATGTTCCAGCCCTGGTGCGATCATGGCCTCGTCGCTGTCCCAATCGGCGGGCGCGCCCGGCAGCGGCTGGTCTTTTTCGCGGAAGAGCAGCGCCAAGATCAGCAGCGCCACCATGATAAACATCATGCTGCCGGGGATCCACATGATCGCGCCGCTGATCATCTGGTCTTGCAGCGCGGTGAAGCCCCAGATGCGCGGCACGCTCAGGTAATAGGTATAGATCACATGGCTGGCGAAGGCGATCGAGAGGCCGACCAGCATGTTGGGCGGCACCGTTGCCAAGAGATAGGCCATGCGCGCCCAGCCGGGAAAGCGTCCGTGGATGTGCGGCGCTGCCCCGACCACCGGCCACCAGTAGAGCATGGCCGCTAGGAAGAAGGTGATGTGCTGGACGTCATGTACCCAGCGATGGTAGAGCGCGGCGTTGTAGGCGTTGGCGTCGTGCCATCCCAGATAGACTGTGATAAAGATCAACCAGGTGATGCCTGGCCGCGTGGCCGCCGCAAAGGCGCGGCGGAAGGGCGAGCGCCGCGCGAACAGCCCCGCCACCCAGCGGCGCAGGCCAACGGGCATCGCCCAGAGCATGATCGGGAACGGCTCGCCCAGCCAGAGCAAGGGCGCGGCGAACATGATCGAGATCATGTGCTGCAGCATATGCATAAAGAAAAGCTGGCTGCCCAGACGGTCGATCGGCGAAAGCAACGAGATCGCCAACATCAACAGGCCGCCTAAGTAGGCTGCCAGCCGGGGCCAGGTTGCCAGCTTGCGATAGCTGCTCTGCTGCCGCAGCCGTCTCCATCCCAGGGTGTACATGATCCCCAGGGGGACCAAGACGACAAGGATTTCGAGGCGCCACTCCCATGTGGAAAGCAGCGCCCGTGCGAGTGGATGCATGGTTCACTTCCCCGGTGCGCTCGCGCCGTGTCCGGCAAATGGCGCGGCGCGAGCGCACCGGAACAATACTAATGCACCGGCGTGCCGATCAGATAGAGGGCCGGATAGAAGAAAATCCAGACCAGGTCTACATAGTGCCAGTAGATGGCGCAGGCCTCTACGCCCCAGTGCCGCTCGGGCGAAAAGCCGCCCTTGCGCCCTAGGTTCCAGATGATCCCGATGAAGACCACGCCGCTGATCACATGCAGGGCATGCATCCCGGTCATCAGAAAGACCACCGCGCCAAAGACATC
>QEUY01000279.1 GCA_003577365.1 Chloroflexota bacterium
TAAGGAGGTGGCGCTGGAGACCACCGACCTGACTGCCGAAGAACTGGACCGGCTGCTCGACCCGCGCCAGTTGACCGAGGGCGGTATTCAGGCGTAGGCCGAGAGTTCACCGCAAAGAGCGCAGAGGGCGCAAAGCGGATAATAATCCCTTAGAGAAAAAACAGGCCCGCTGCCGTCACGGCAGCGGGCCTGTTGTGTTTTTGGGAGGGAGCGGGCGCTAGGGCATATAGCTGAGCGGGTTGCGCTGGACGCCCTGATAGCGGATTTCAAAATGCAGGTGGGGGCCGGTGCTGTTACCGGTGTTGCCCACGCTGCCGATCTGCTGGCCGCGGGCGACGCTCTCGCCGGGTTTGACAAAGATGCTGTTGAGATGGGCGTAGAGCGTGACAAAGCCGTTGCCGTGGTCGATGATCACATGGTTGCCATAGCCGCCATTCCAGCCGCCGGTGGCGACGGCGACATAGCCGCCGTCGGCAGCCTTGACCGCAGCGCCCGTCCAGCCGCTGATGTCGACGGCGCCGTGGCCGCTCCAGTACTGTTGGCTGATGGAGCCGCTGGCCGGCCAGACGAAGTTGCCGGAGCCGATCTTGGCTGTGGTGGGGACGGCGCCGCCGCTGTAGACCACGGCGGGCTGCGCAGGCAGGGGCTTGGTCCCATTGGGGATGATCAACTGGTTGCCCACGGTCAGTTGGGTCTCGGCGCTGGCTAACCCGTTGTTTTTATAGTTGACGATGTCTTCCACCGAGACCTTGTACTTTTCGGCCAACGAGCTCAAGGTGTCGCCGGAGGTGACGGTGTGCAGCACGCCGTCGACCGGCGGGATGTTCAGCGGGTCGCCGGGCCGGATCAGGTCGGCGTTGAGTTCCAGCCCCGGATTGGACCATTGGACCGTTTCAGGCTGGAGACCAAACTTCTGGGCGATTCCCAAGACGGTGTCGCCCGCCTGGACGATATAGGTCTGGATGCCTTCGGGCGCGGGCTGTTGGCGCGCCGTCGTGAAAGGCACGGCAGCGCGCTGCAGCGCCGATTCACCTGAGAGGCCGTCGGGCTGCTGGCCGACCAGCGCATTGACCTGGGATGCGATGCCGCCCCCTTGGCCCGCGCCCACCAGCGCGCTGTTGGGCAAGGCGCGCAGCGGAATCTCCCAGGCGGGCATTTCGACCCGGCTCAGGATCAAGATCAGCGCGGCAACCACCAGGACTGAAAGATGGCCGGCCAGCCGCACAGGTGTGACTTGGTCGGCAAAGGTCTTGGCTAGTTGCTGCTGCACACGCTGTACCAAGCTCTCGACCGCAGGCTGGGCCGGGACGCGCTGGTTGAACCATTCTGCACCGGTGAGGGGTGCGGTTTGGACGGTAAGCGTGTTTGGGTGGGAAAGACCCCGAGATACGCTGTCGAGGGGGGAACCCGGGGTGGGATGGCTTTCAGATGAACTGTACGACTGCTGTAGAAAGCCAGGATACTCTCGGTCGTCGGGACGAACTGCCTTGGAATGATTTGGCCCGATTGCGCCCCCGAACGCCGAGTTAGCGTCTGCTGACATACACGTCGTTCTCCATGCGGCAATGATGTTGAGGGGCAAGGGCAGCACAGCAAGGCGTTTGGCGACAACGCCAAATGACCTCTGCGTCGTGTTTACTCTTGTCCGGCCTCATTATGCCGCCGATTATATCACGCTGTGATCGGCTTGCAAAGAGACTATTGGCGTATGAGGCTTCCAAAACGCGGCTTTTGGGTAAATTGGAGCGCGAACGTCAGCTTTACGTAGGTTTGGCGTATGACAATGTGGTTGATCAAAAGGCCCGCCGCACTGGGCGACGGGCCAACCTGACGATTATCTGATGCAGCAAATATCTGATGCAGCAAACAGTGATAATGTACCGCGACAGCTTACCGTTACAGTTTACCGCTTGGTGAGCGTATCAAGAAATTCTCGATTGTCGCGCGTGCGGCTCAGACGCTCGATGATGGGCAAGATCGCTTCCTGGCCGCCGCCCATGGCGTCGATCATGCGGCGCAGCGTGTAGACCTTGGCCAGCGTCTCGGCGTCGAGCAGCTTCTCTTCGGCGCGCGTGCCGCTGCGTTCGATGTCGAAGGCGGGGAAGATGCGGCGCTCGGCGAGCTTGCGGTTGAGATGTAGCTCCATATTGCCGGTGCCCTTGAATTCTTCGTAGATGACATCGTCCATGCGGCTGCCGGTGTCAACCAAGGTGGTGGCGATGATGGTGAGGCTGCCGCCTTCTTCGATGTTGCGCGCCGCGCCAAAGAAGCGTTTGGGCGGGTAGAGCGCGGCGGGGTCGATACCGCCGGAGAGGGTGCGCCCGGAAGGCGGCACGGTCAGGTTGTAGGCGCGGGCCAGACGGGTGATGCTGTCGAGCAGGATCACGACATCTTTTTCGCTTTCCACCAGGCGCTTGGCCCGCTCCAGCGCCATTTCGGCCACGCGTACATGGTTCTGGACGGGTTCATCGAAGGTGCTGCTGACCACTTCGGCTTCCACCGAGCGGTCCATGTCGGTCACTTCTTCGGGGCGCTCGCCGATCAACACGACCATCAGGTGAACGTCTTTGTAGTTGGTCGTGATGCCGTTGGCGACGCGCTTGAGCACGGTGGTTTTCCCGGCTTTGGGCGGGCTGACGATCAGCCCACGCTGGCCGCGGCCGATTGGCGCAAGCAGGTCGATCATGCGCGTCGAAATGACGTTGGCGCGCGTCTCCAAGAGCAGTTGTTCATTGGGGAAGATCGGCGTGAGCTTGTCGAAGACAGGCCGGCGCTTGGCCTCTTCGGGGTCCAGCCCGTTGACCGCCTCGACCTTGAGCAGCCCGTGATACTTTTCGGTGTCTTTGGGCGGGCGCACTTGGCCGATTACAAAATCGCCGGTACGCAGCCCGAATCGGCGGATTTGGCTCTGGCTGACATAGACATCTTCCGGCCCAGGCAAGAGATGGTCGCTGCGTAGGAAGCCGATGCCGTCTTGGACGATCTCCAAGATGCCGCCGCCAAAAATGAACCCTTGGCGCTCGGCGTTGGCGCGCAAAAGCCGCATGACCAAGTCATATTTCTTCAGGCGCGTGTAGCCGCTGATCTCCATGGAGCGAGCAATCTCGCGCAGCTCTTCGAGGTTGAGCGCGTCTAATTGCGAAATGGTCATGGCAATAAGTTGTTCGGACATGAGGGTTTTTCCTTGATTTTCCGGTTCCCGTGAGAGGGGCATAGGGTATCCCGATTGCGCGACCAAAAACCCACTAACGGGGGATCCAACTTGCGCAAGAGGGATTGTCCAATGGTATCACTGGACAAGACGAACGATCGTTTAAATAGTTATTGTCGAGTTTATGAGCTGCTGTAGTGTGCGGGCCTGCTGTTGAGGTTTCAATCTATGGCCTTACGACAGTATCCTTCGACAGTATCCTTGCCGGCGACTTGGAATACAAGCGATTTGATTGACTGGGTGCTCGGTAATGAAATTTGATGGCAATATGCTGTTGTGTTGGGCGATATTCAGTTGGCTTTCGGGTCTATGGTGTTGTTGCGCTGCGCGGGTAGAGCGGCCCTCGACAAGCTGTAAATGTGCAAACTGTGAGTTACAGTTTATGAATGTACGGTTTGTGAGCGATGTCAGACTCGACCTAAGTTTCAGGCCAAGCAGACTCTAGGATAACGCTGCCTGCCGGGTGGGCGGTCTAGCGACGTAAATGACACTAGGCCGGAAGGCGACGGATAGCGGACGCGCGTGGTACAGCTCGGACGGGTAGGCGATGATTAAAGTACTCGGAGGGTGACGGCACCAGAGCTTGAGGGCATCAACTCTGTGTCATTATAACAACCCTTCGACCCGACGTCAACTGTGAAAATCCTCGCACACATCGGCCTGCCCACAGACGGGGGGTGTGCCTATGGGCAGGCCGGTTCTGTCACCATTCCCAAAGACCGGCAATCTCTTTCAGGGCTTCAATATCGAGCAGCGTGATGCGCCGGTAGCCCAACTCGACCAACCCTTGGCGCTTAAAGTCTCGCAAGATGGCGCTGACAGTCTCTCGGTAGGTGCCCAGATGATCGGCCAGCGATTGGTGGCTGATGCCTTTGATCAGCCCCGCCTGGTTGTTGCCCAAGTCCAACAGCAGCATAGCCAGCCGCTCCGGCAATTTCTTATAGGCGACATCTTCCAGGTTGTTTTCCACCTGGAGCAGCCGCTCGCCATAGGTCTGCAACATGCCCCAGCCCAAGATCGGGTACTGCATGGTCATGCTGCGCGCCTCGTGCGCAGGGATGACCCAAACCGAGACCCGGTCGGCGGCTTCGGCAAAGATGTTGGGGTCGCCCGGTTGATCCAGCGCGCCCTCGCCGAAGATCGAGCCGGCGTCCAACGTAGCCACCACCAGACGCCGCCCTTCACTGTTGGTGCAGACTAGATTCACCTTGCCGCTCATGAGAACATACATCTTGTCGGCGAGATCTTCCGGAGTGGCGATTACACTGCCGCGCTCCAAATGTTTGATGCTGATGACCTTGTTAAAGGCCGGGTCCTCTTCGCGCAACGCCGTGAGCATCTGGGGCAGAGAGTGTGTCTTCATCATCCCCGACAAGACGCCGGTCTGGGTTCCCAGGGGATGTACCTCTCGCTGGGAATCTCGGGAGGAAATGTTCATGTCCGTTTATCCTTTCTTCGTCGGCAGTCAGGGAACGCTATAGTTCTAGGCCGTTCAATCCGCCCGCGCAGGCCCCAGCATAAGGTTCGGGGGATGGCGATCAGTACGGCCACGCCTGATTCATGCGCTGGGGAAGACTTGCTCCGCGCCATTAGAACCATGATAGCGGAAATTGTTATGAAAAAGATTGGAGAAATGTTTGAATTACATTAATGTTGTCGTTGAATCGAGCTAAATCGCGTGCGACCCTGGGCAAAGCTGGGTTGAGGCCGAGTGTTGCGGCCAAGATTTGAGGCCCAGCCGGGAGGACGCGCCGGCGCGTTGCAAGGCCCTTCTGGGGCGGAAGGCAGGCAGAAAAAGGGGCGGGATCAGCTGCGGGGGGCTGGGCTGCGCCGGGCGTCTTGGCCGTTGGTGTGTTCGCCCATCAACCACTGCGCCAGCGCCTGCCAGCGCGGCTGGTAGTCCGCCGGGAGTGTGGGCAGGAGGGCAGCCAGGCTGCGAGCGTTGAGAGATGAATCGGCGAGGGTGGCGGCGAGAGCGGCCGCGGCGGCGCGATAGCCGGGCAGCAGGTGTGCCGGCAGGCCGGCCAGGTCGGGCGCGGCTTCTGCGCCCGCTTCGAGCAGGGCGCGGTTTTCGTCAAAGCCGGTCGCTTCGGGGGCAAAGAGCGCGCGCAGATGGCCCTCGCTGACGGTCTGCAGCGCCTGGGCAAAGCGCGTGACGATGGCCGGGCTGTCGGTCTGCGCAGCCATGCTCGCGGCGCGGCTAAAACAATAGTCGCCCGCCAGGATGGTGCTGCCGATAAAGGAGCGGTCGAGGTCTTCCCCTTGGGCTTCGAGCGCGGCGGCGTTTACCAGGAGGCGATGGACGTGCAGCGCCAGATAGAGCATCTCTAGGGCCGCCGCTAAGTAGAGACGGCGGCGACGTGACTGCTCGTCGCCGTGAGGGGCATAACCGGCAGCCAAGATCAGCGCGGCGCGCAGCGCAGGCGCGGTCTGTTTGCTTTGGGCGTGCACCAGCTCGCCCAGCGGCATGCCGAGTTCTTCAATCGCTGCGGCCAACGTTTCCTGCACGGCGCGCAGCTCGGCTTCAAAGTCAGAAAGAGCGTCGGGATAGAGGGCGGGCTGCGTGCTCGTCATCGGGAATTTCTTACGCCTCTAGGCGGCTGGGC
>QEUY01000280.1 GCA_003577365.1 Chloroflexota bacterium
CTTCCAGGCTGAGCGTCCGGCCGCGCCCGCGACTATGGACGTTCCTGGCGAGTGGCGGGTAGGGCTAGGCTGTTCGCCGGGCCGCGTGCAGGGGCGGGCGCGCGTGGTCCGCAACCCCTTGGAGGCCGGCCTCGCCGCGGGCGATATTGTGGTGGCCGAGCACACCGACCCAAGCTGGATCCTGATCCTGCCGCTGGCCGCGGGGCTGGTCGTCGAACGCGGCAGCCTGCTTTCGCATGCGGCGATTGTGGCGCGTGAACTGGGCATTCCGGCGGTGGTTGGCCTAACCGGCGCGCCGGGGTGGATCGAGGATGGAGCAATGATCGAGATCGACGGCGGCAGCGGGGTGGTACGCAGACTCCCCGCGGGCTGATGCGCGCCGCCGGGCGGGCAGGCCGTCCGGCAAGGGTAGCAAACGAGGGGGCACGTCCCAGCGGCGCACCCCCTCGCTCTATCGAAGTGGCCCTCTCTGTGGCTCTCGCTGCCGTGGCGGCGAGCCGGCTCTAGCCGCCGGCCACGACGGGGATAAAGAGCGGGAACGGGTCTGCGGTCACCACCAGGCCGGCGTCCAGCTCCGCTTGGGCCAGCAGGGAGGCCACGCGTGTCTCGATCTGGTCGACATCCTCCTGCGTGGCGGCTTCCTGGTGGATCGTGATCTCGCCGCCGCCTAACTCGACGAGCGCGCCGCTGTCATAGACCAGGGTCTCGCCGCCGCCCGCAAGCGAATAGATCTGCAGCCGGACTTGGTCGGGGTTGCCGTCGACGATCTCCAGGCGGAAGCGGGCCGGCTGTTCTTTGGAGCCGCCCTTGGGCGGGCCGGGGGTCTTGATCGTCCCCTCGCCTTCGATCTGCGCCGTGCCTGCCGCCGGATCAACCACCAGCAGGGTAATGGTGTCGGCGTGGAGCTTGAGCTTGGTCGTGTGGATATTGGCCTGCAGGCTGCCGTGGAAGTCGGGGCTGCCGGGCAGTTGCATGGCGTTGAAGCCAAAGGTCACCTTGGGGTTCTTGGTCCCGGCGGGCGCGTTGGGGTCGATAAACCAGCCGCCGCCGGTGACAAAGCCCGCGCTCGGTTCGGGCGCGCTCGGCTCAAAGTCATAGAGGGTGGTGCTGCCGCTGAAGCCCAGGCGCACATAGTCGACAAAGCTGAGATAGGAACCGGCCCAGCCGGAGCCAAGACCGACCTCCAGGCCCACAACCAAGGTGTTCGGGCCGAGGCCCCAATCGTCCAGCCCGCGGTCAAAGACAAAGCAGGCGGTGGGGTCGGCAGGGTCGGTGATGCCGTCTACGCAGGTGCTGATGCCCATGAAGGTCCCGTCGATGAACTGGGGAACGCGCCAGAAATTCCCGGCCAGCACGTCTTGGGTCACCCAGGTGTCGACCGGCACGGCAGGGCCGTTGGACGGGTAGCCGTTGTAGACGCCTTCCCAGACCAGCAGATAGCTGTCGTTGGCGTCGGGGTCATAGACCATCACGCGCAGCGCCGGGGTCAGGTGGCCAGGGGCGGTGCTGCTGCTGTCCCGATACCAGTCGAAGCCCAGCGCATCCAGCTCGGCGAGCAGGCCAAACCCAGCCTGCTGGATGATCTGGAAGTCGGTCTTGGGCGCGTAGCCGGCTGTATTGGGCGGAGCAGCCGCAGGGTCGGGCAGCGACTGTTCGAGCGAGCCTGCGCCGCCATATTGGTCGGGCTGGGTGGCGGTGATCTGGCTGAGGCCGCCGTCGCGCTCATTGGCCGCGTGCCATTGGCCGTCCCCTGTGCCGAGGTCGGCGGGCGTGATCACCTGGATGGTGTCGGCGGCCATGGCGGCGTTGGCTGTGAGCAGCAGCAGCGCCAATCCGCAGGCCAGGCTCAACGCCCAGCGGGCGGTAGGTTGGGCGGTGTGTCGGGTGATAGAGCGCCGTTGGCCTGGCGGCTGTTCCGCACTGCGCCGGCTGTGACATACACACCGGTGGGGGATGCACTGGCGGTTGGGGGCGTACAGCAGGAGCCAAGGGCAAACGGCTCTACGACAAAGCGACTTACGACATCGGGGTGAATAGTGGCATCCACGGATGTCGATGGACGTCTCGAAGGCCGGTGCTGTGACTGCGGTACAGCGCCGGTCTGGAGACTCCGCACTGCGAAACGGCGCGCTCTCTGTCTCCGATGCATTTGGCGCCGGGTCAGGCGAGCGGCATAGGGAACGGCTCTACCATAGAGGATGCCGGCTCAGAAACAATGACGCGCGATATACGGGCCGGGTACAGCGCGGGATCGATCGGTCTACTTTGGGTGCGTAGGTAAATGGTCTTGCGCCGGTCCGTTTGCCTACGTTCAGCCGGCGTGTGCCATCGTCCAGGCGGCCAGCAGCGCATCGCCGGCGGCGGCGATGGTCGGCCCAAAGGCGATGATGCCATCTTCGTGCCCGCCCATGACAAAGACGCGGCGCTCGGCGACTGCGGTCTCGGCGAAGAGGCGGCGCACTTCGGCGGCCATCTCTGGGCTGCCATAGGGGACGGCGGGGTCGGTAATGGGCAGGTGAAGCTGTGCCGCCTGTTGCCAGAGTTCGGGTGAGTGGGCGTGCAGCACACAGCGCAGGGCGGCGTCTATGGCATAGACTGCGCCATGGGTCAACGATTCGGACGAGGGGCGGATGGGGCCGGTGGCGACGATACGGTTGTGTTCCGGCTCGCAAGCCAAGACCAGCGCATAGTGTTCGGGGCCTAGCGCGGCCAGGTGGCCGGTCTGCGTGCCGCTGATGGCAAAGCGGCGTGCGCTGGGCGGCGCATCGAAAGGGGCCAGCCGGCAGCTCAGGTTGCCATAGCCATAGCCGCCGTAGCGCGCCGGGTCTTGGCCGATGAGCCGGCGCGCATAGAGCGCGTCGCGCCAGCCGTTCAACTCGGCCAGGGTTTCGGCAGGCAGCGCCGGGCCAGGTGTATAGACCAGGTCGAATTTGATGACGCCCTCTTGTTTTGCCATAATGGGTTGAGCCTCGGTTGCGCCCCTGCGCCGCACTATTGTTCATTCTTGCCAAGCATCAGTCCTGCTAAGTATCAGTCTAGCCAAGAAGCTGCAAGGAGCAAAGAAATGCATTCGTTTGACGCGTTGTCCGTGCCTGCCGGCGCGGTAGGCATCCACTGGTTTGGACAAAGCTCGTTTGCGCTCAAAGACGCGGCGGGCACGGTTGTCCAGGTGGACCCCTATTTTCCCAGCGAACGGCCCGCCGACCGTTTTATCCATGCGCAGCCGCCATTAGACGAGACGACGCTGCCCACAGACTATGTGCTGTTGACGCACAACCACCGCGACCACACCTGGCCGGAGTCGCTGCTGAAGATCCACCGAGCGTTTGGCGACTGCCGCTTTGTGGGGCCGGTGGAGAGCATCGACAACCTGCGCGAGCATGGCATCCCCGATGACCGCTTGATGACGGTGAACGCCGGCGACACCGTAAAGCTGGGTACGGTGACGGTGCATGTGGTCTGGGCCAAGCCGCCGCAGGGCGCGCCGCAAGACGGCATCAAGCCGCCCGATGTGCAGCATTTTGGCTTTGTGGTGGAGATCGGCGGGGTGCGTGTCTATATTTCGGGCGACCCGATCAACACCTTTGCCGAGCATGATGAACTGACGCAGCCCATCGCCGATCTGCGCCCCGACATCGGTCTGCTGACCACGCATCCCAGCGAAGGCGAGTTTCCCTTCTTCGACGGCTCGGTCAAGATGGCGCAGAAGATCGGGCTGAAGGCCGCGGTCCCGGCGCACTACCAATGCTTTGTCAAGCGCAACTATGACCCGCAGGCGTGGGCGGCGGCCTTCCCGCAGGATGGGCCGGAGTTGATCCTGATCCCGTATAACCGCGCCGTGGTCTATCGGGCCCGCTAGGAAGCAGGCAATAGGCAGTGGGGCAGAGGCGGCGCTGCCCGCTGCCTACCGCCCACTGCCCGTAATCTCGCTGGCGAGCGCGAAGAACGTCTGCTTGCGCGGGGTCGATAGTTGCCAGTTGACCGGGACGGACTGATAGCCGTCCCGGTAGTTGTTCTCCCCTGGATCAAAGTAGCCCCAGGAGGCATAGCGAGACAGCGCGGCCAAGAAGTTGTTGTGGGGCCGGTCGAAGTCAAAGTGATCATCCTCGTTGAAAAGGATCGGCATGGGGCGATAGGCAGGCAGGGCGCGGGTCTGGTCCACCATTTCGGCGATGCGGTTGGGGTCGCGCACGCCGTTGCCGTGGAGGAGTAGGAAGTCGGAGACATTGACTACGTTTTCGGTGGGGATGGCGTTGCCGCGGAAGCTGGCGCCCACCAACAGCCGCTGCCCGTCCTGGGTCAATGTCTGGGCGCGGGCGATCAATTCGTGGACGCGCGGCGGGGTCAGGATGGGATGCTCATAGCGAGCGACGTCGCATTCGTTGTTGACCTCCAGCAGCACATGGCGATAGCTGCGGTCCAAGACCCAGCGCACGGCAGCTTCCAGGGCGCGGACGACCGCGGCCTCGTCCGCCAAGCGTTCGTCTTGGCCGAAGTAGAAGACGCCGAGGATGGCGACCATGCCCAATTCGTCCATGCGGTCGAGCACACGCTGCATGCGCGCTAGGTAGGCCGGTTTGATCCCGCCTTGAGGTGTGAAGGCGTTGTTTTCCCAAGGCTGGTCTTGGCTGTAGCCTTCGGGGCTGCCGCCTTGGAAGTTGAGCGTGAGAGCCAGTACGCCATGGGCACGATAGATGGGCAGCGCGTCGATAAATTCGCGCACATTGCGTTCCGGGTCCCAGATGCCGCTGTCAGGATAGGCCCAGCGGGAGCGTGTAGCGGGGTTCTCGTCGTCGAAGGTGGCCTGCACCATGCGGCTGTTGATCAACAGCCCTTCGATGGGCATGCCGCGATAGCTGCGTCCTGGGTAGGTGGGCGCGCCATCTAGATGAAAGCGCTCGCCGTGGATCGTAACATGGGTCATGTCTTTATGCCTTATAGGACTGTGGCGCAATGTCGCGGGGCAGCGGCGCTAGGCGCGCACGCCGCGCACGGCCCAGGCGCGTGCCACGAGCGGGATGGAACCGTCCAGCGCAAAGGGTAATGCTGCGCGGATGCGCTCACGCAGGACCGCGCGGCGTTCTTCACTCAACGAGTTTACATAGCTGGGCGCAGGCCCTTGACCGCCTAGAAACGGCGACCAGTAATCATCAAAATCTTGAAAATCGGTCGCAACATCGATGGGCCGGACCTCGACGGCCGTCAGACCTGCGTCTTGGAACAACTGTGTCAGGGGTGCGGGTTGGCAGAGCGGAAAGCGCCGTCCTTCGTCAAGCGCCTGGGCCGCAGGATCGAGCGCCGCGGCTGCATTCCAGAAGTGGCGCATCAGCTGCATTTTAGCGGCGTAGTCCCAGACATAGGCAGCGACCATGCCGCCGGCTTTAGCGGCGCGTGCCATTTCTGCCATGGCCTGGCCCGGCTGTACGACGAAATTGAGCATGAGACCAGAGACTACTGCATCATAGCTGCCACTCTCTACCGGCAGAGCTTGCGCGTCGCCAACGCCAAACTGTGCGCGTGCATCGTGGATGCGAGCTTGAGCGAATGCGCTATACTCCGCCGAACGGTCGATGCCTTTGACCAGGCTGGGCGCGGCATGGTGGAGGATGGTGGCGCTGAGTGCGCCAGTGCCACAACCGACATCCAACCACTGGCCGCCCGGCGGCAGCGCAAGCCACGCCAGAAATGGACGGGCGACCAGACGGCTCCAGCGCCCCACATAGGGTTCGTAGGCGTCGCCGCTGGCCCAACTGTCCTGTGGTTGCATAGGGGTCATGTCCCGACTGCCTTTGAAATAGAGATGAACATACGCCAGGACGCTATTATAGCACCATTTCTATGCATATTTTTCTAAACGCGTTTTGCCGGTCTGTCGCATTCACGGTTGGCAGGCCGCGACGCGGACGGTATAATGGCAAGTCCCTGGTGCAGCCGTCGCGACCGCGGCCGGTGGTGGAGAATAGGGTGAGCGTACCGGTTACGCAAGGATGGTGGCGATGACGATCGACGGACAAGCGGTGTGGGCCACGTTGGCGATGATCTTGGTCTTTATCGGGCTGGCCGGGTCGGTGATCCCGGTGCTGCCCGGCCCATTTTTGATCTGGCTGGGCGCGTTCATCTGGGCGTGGGCCGATGGCTTTACGCGGCTGGGCTGGGGCACGCTGACGGTGCTCGGTGTGCTGGCGCTGGTGGCGTGGGGGTCGGACCTGTTTTTGAGCACGGTGATGAGCCGCCGCGCCGGGGCCAGTTGGAAGTCGATCGTGGGCGCGATTGTGGGCGGGCTGCTCGGCGCGCTGGCGCTGGGCTGGGTTCCGCTATTGGGCAGCATCCTGGGCGCGATTCTGGGGGCCATCGCCGGGATGTGGCTGATCGAATACCGGGATAAGGGAAATGATTCGCAGGCCGCGACCAGCGCGGTGCAGGCCTACATCAGCAGCATGGTGGTGGCGGCGATCTTGGAGATGACGATCGCACTGGCGATGGTCGCCATTTTCATCTACAATGCGTATCTTTAAGGGCTTCGAGCAGTCCTTTCCGTTGAGTACCTCTGCCAGGCCCAAACTGCAAACAGTTTGGTCTACATCATAGATGTGCTAGAATCTATGTTCTAGGAGGTTGAATCAGATATGAAACTCTATGATGCAATTGTACTTGGCGATTGTGAGGAAGTATTACAGTCTTGCCCAGATGATAGCGTCGATCTGATCTTTACTTCACCACCCTATGCAGACCAGCGCCGGCACACCTACGGCGGCGTCAAGCCTAGTGAGTATGTGGAGTGGTTTACCCCCAAAGCTGAGCAATTCCTCAGAGTACTCAAACCGACGGGCACGTTTATTCTCAACATCAAAGAGCGGGTTGTGGCTGGTGAGCGCCACACTTATGTGCTTGAGTTGATTATGAGAATGCGAGAACTTGGCTGGCTGTGGACCGAAGAATTCATATGGCACAAGAAGAACTCGTATCCGGGAAAGTGGCCCAATCGGTTTCGTGATTCGTGGGAGCGATTGTTGCAGTTCAACAAGCAACGTAACTTCTATATGAATCAAGAAGCGGTCATGGTTCCGGTCGGAGACTGGTCGAAGAGTCGCCTGAGCAGGTTGAGTGATACCGACAGAACACGAGATGAGTCAAAAGTTGCAAGCGGTTTTGGTAAGAATGTCTCCAACTGGCTGGGCAGAAGCAAGGTTTATCCGACCAATGTGATCCATATGGCGACAGAGTGCGGCAATCGCAACCACAGTGCGGCTTTTCCGGTTGAACTCCCTACATGGTTTATCAAGTTGTTTACTCAAGAACGGGACTTGGTGCTTGACCCGTTCATCGGTTCGGGGACAACTGCTGTGGCTGCCCAGAATTTGAACAGGCATTTTCTGGGTATCGATCTTGATCCCAAGTATTGCGCGATGGCAAGGGAGCGGCTAGATTTGGTCGTCTCAGATGGGACAGACTCACAGGAAGTAATAGCGCAGCCTGTTGAGATGGTACGACCACGATTACTGGAGGAGAGATCAGACTATATCAGTCAGAATGGGATCAGTGAGGACGGCAAGTGAACGAACTTGATTTGGACCGGGTGCGCCAATTCGTTAATACTCATATTGATGAGTTTCACCTGCGTAGGATTGG
>QEUY01000281.1 GCA_003577365.1 Chloroflexota bacterium
TGATCTCTATCGACTCGATGCCGCCAAACAGGCCGACGTGGCCGCCGCCGTCGAACTGTGGAACGCGGCCTGCGGCGCAGACCTGGCGATCTCCGAGCGCATGGTGCGCTATGGCCTGCACCCCTCCACCGGCGGGCGCGTCGACGCGCGGCTTGCCGTCGTGGACGGGCAGCCGGTGGGCTTTGTCGTCGTCACCACTCTGCCCGGCGAGCCGCCGGTCGCGCCCCAGGAGCTGGGCTGGGTCGAGGCGCTGGCGGTCCACCCGGATGCGCAGCGCCAAGGCGTAGGGTCGGCACTGCTGGCCTGGGCCGAACAATGGCTGCATGACCAGGGCTGCCAGGCCGCGGCGCTGGGGGCCGGGCTGCGCCATTTTGTCCCCGGTGTGCCGGTGGAGTTGGAGAACGCGCCCTTCTTTGCCCAGCACGGCTATATCGGCGACTCGCTCGACGCGCCCGCTGCCGAGCAGACCTGGGATGTGGCCTGCGACCTGGCGCGCTATCAGACACCGCCCTGCGTGCGCGCCGTGGATGCGGCGGTGCGTCCGGCCCAGCCGCGCGATGAGGCCGCCCTCCTGGAGTTCCTTCGGCGCGAGTTTCCGGGCCGCTGGCGCTTCGAGTTTGAAGAGCATCTGCGCGGCGGCGGGCGCATCTCGGATTATATGGTGTTGTGGAGCGAGCGCGGCGTGGACGGCTGCTGCATCCTCACCTTTGAGGACTCGCTGCGCCCCATCGACCGCTACTATCCCTACCGCCTGCCGCGGCCCTGGGGCCAACTGGGCGCGATCGGCATCAGCGCCGACCGCCGCGGCCAGGGCTATGGCGCGCTGCTGCTCGACGCTGGGCTGCGCCGTCTGCACAACACCGGCATCAACGGCTGTGTGATCGACTGGACCAGCCTGGTCGACTTCTACGGCAAGTTCGGCTTCACCCCCTACCGCCGCTATCTACAGCTGCATAAACCGCTCTGACCTTTTCGGGCGTACCGGATCAGAGGGTTGGACCGTCTCTTATTGTTAAGAAAGGCACGCGGGGCTTCTGTGCCGTGCGCCAGTTCAACAATTTTGTTGGAAAAGCGCGGCGCTTTATTCAACGCAAACCGCTATACAATCCGGTATCTCCCAGCAGGCAGATTGGCTATGCAATTGGCAATGCAATTTACGCAACTCGACCACCTTCTCAACGCCGCGGCGCCCAGCGTGGCCCCGGCTGTCGTCTGCCGGGTGGAACAGGCCGGCAGACTCCTGTTTGAGCGCGGCTACGGCTGGATCAACCCCATGCTCAAACGCCAGCCGGTGGAGGCCGGCACGCTCTTTGACCTCGCCTCGCTGACCAAACTCTTTACCACGACCGCCTGTCTGCGCATGTGGGATGCAGGGCTGCTGGACCTAGACCAGCCGGTGGCGGCGTTGGTCCCCGGTTTCAGCGGGCTGCGCTCAGTCGGCGATGTCGAAGACCCGATCACCCAACTGCCCGCGCCGCCGCCCGCCGCCTGGCAGGACTATCCCCATCCGATCGACCTCAGCGCCATCACCCTGCGCCACCTCTTGACCCATACCTCCGGGCTGCCTGCCTGGCGCAGCCTGTATCGCGCCGCGGGGCCTGCGCCGGAGCGCCCCAGCTCGCTGCATCGCGCCGAACTGCTGCGCCGCCAGATGGTGGGACTCAACGTCATTCTACAGACGGAACTGGCCTATCCGCCCGGCGAAAGCTATCTCTACAGCGACGTGGGCCTGATCCTCTTGGGCCACGCGCTCACCCGCTGTACCGGCGACGTCACCTTGGCCGAAACGATCGTGAACTGGGTCACCGGCCCGCTGGCGCTGGAGGCGCACTTCAACCCCTCCTGTCTGCTGGTGGATCGCATCGCGCCGACCGAGTTTTGTCCCTGGCGGCAGCGCCGACTGCACGGCGAAGTACACGACGAAAACGCCGCCGGTCTGGGCGGCATCGCCGGCCACGCCGGGCTGTTCGGCACGGCAGCCGACCTCTGTAAGCTGGGCAACCTCTATCTGGCGCACGGCCAGTTGGCGGACAGCGGGCGGCTGCTGGCGCGGCGCACCGTCGACGAAAGCATCAGCCTGCAGGTGGAGGCGGAGGCGGCGGGCCTGCCGCTGCACGCGCGGCCCGTCCCCGCCAGCCCTGCGGGCGGCGCGCTTACCCTGGCCGCAGGGACCCGCCGCGGGCTGGGCTGGATGCTGCGCAGCGACCCCGACCCCTCATGCAGCACAGAATTCGGCCCGCGCAGCTTTGGACACACCGGCTACACCGGCACCTCGCTCTGGTGCGACCCGGACCGCGAGCTGGTGGTGGCGCTGCTCACCAACCGCGTCTATCATGGCCGCAACCCGGAAGCGATCGCACGCCTGCGGCCCGCGGTGCATGCCGCGGTCGTCGCCGGTCTGCGCCGCTGACAACTCACCCAGATGACTGCTCCATGACCACCTCGCACCCAGCCTCGCATTCTGCACCGCGGCTCGTCGTCGGGCTAGATGGCGGCGGCACCAAGACCGTGGCGGTCGCGGTAGACGCCGCCACCCCACTCCCGGCCACGCCCGCCGCGGCCGCACAGATCGTTCCCCTGGGCCGCGCCCAGGCCGGGTCGACCAACTGGAACAGCGTCGGGCTGGAGACAGCGCACGCCAACTGGCGGGCTGTGATCGAGCAGGCCGTGGCCGCGGCGGGCGGACGTCTGGCCGGCGTCCGCGCCATTTGCATCGGCATGAGCGGCGTAGACCGGCCCTATGACCGCGCCCAGGTGCAGCAGTGGCTAGACGATCTGCTGCCCGGCGTCCCCGTCCAGGTCGTCAACGACGCTGTGATCGCGCTGGCCGCGGGCACTGCGGGCGAGTTGCTCGGCGTCGTGCTGATCAGCGGCACGGGCATGATCGCGCTGGGCTATAACCGCGCTGGGGAACGGGTGCGTGCCGGCGGCTGGGGTGCGCTGTTGGGCGATGGCGGCAGCGGCTATGCCTTGGGTGCGGCCATCCTGCGCGCCGTCACCTGGGCTGCCGATGGCCGCGGGCCACAGACCGCGCTGCTGCCCGCCGTGCTGGACTTCCTACATCTGGAACAGCCCGACCAGTTGGTGCGCTGGGCCTATGATGACATCACCTGGGCGCGCTTTGCCCAACTTGCGCCGCTGGCAAGCGACTGTGCGGCCCGCGGCGACTCCGCCGCCCTGGCGATTGTGGAACAGGGCGCGGCAGACCTGGCCGTGGCGGTCGAAACCGTGGCACGGCGCTTGGGGCTGGCCGAGACGGCGTTCCCCTTGGTGACCGCCGGCAACAACCTGCGCCCTGGCCGGCTGCTCGACAGCCTCAAACAGCGGCTGCAAACGTCGCTACCCCACGCCCAGATCGTCCAGCCGCAGGTCGAGCCGGCGATGGGCGCGGCGCTGCTGGCGCTGCGCGCCCGCGCCTCCGCCTGAGGCTTTGGGCGTTTCTACCCCTCCAGCATCTCCGACATCTTGTCGAGACACTGTTCCATGCCGGCCTTGGATAGGTCGTGCGCCTCGTCCGATGTGTAGCCGTATTCCGTGACAGTCATCTCGGTTTGATTCTCGCCTACAGGCTTGAAAGTAATCACGTGGCGCACTTCCTGCGGAACCCCTGGAGGATGGCCTGTCTGGCTGAGGTCCAGCTTTGTGCCGTGTCGATCCGTGAAGTGGAGGACGAATTCGATCCGGCTGTGCGGATCGATCTTGTGATAGGTCCAGGTGTTGTACATGTCCCCGCCGCCATATTCCTGCGGAGCGCGCATGCAGAGCAGCGAGGTTCCGCCCTCGCAAAAGTCCATCTGAGCGATGGGACAGGTAAAGCCCCTTGGCCCCCACCACTGCATCACGGATTCAGGCTCGGACCAGGCTTTCCATACCCGCTCGACCGGCGCGTTGAAGACGCGCGTGCAGACGACATTGCGATGTGTTGATTCGGTGGTCATTAGGATTCTCTCCGTTGCGCTGAACAAAATCCCGCAGCCTGATCCGGCTAGACAGGAACCAACCCACAGGTGACATTGGTGATCGTGCCAGTGATCCCCGCGGCCCGATCCGATGCCAGGAACGCGGCGGCATCCGCCACATTCGCCAGGGAGGGCGCGCGGCGCAGCATGGTCATCGAGGCCAGCCCCTCGACGAGGCGTTCGAGACCGGCGCTGTCTAGCTGCATCGTACGGTTGACCGCGGCGATCTTTTCCGGTGTAAGTGTTTCAGGTACGCCCGCTGTCCACATACCGACCACGCGCACCCCATGCGGCCCCAGTTCGGCGGCCAGACAGCGCATCAACGACTCCATGGCCGCGTCGGCGGGAGGCGTGCTGCCCATCATCGGGACTACCCCCTGCGAAGAACCGCTGGTCAACATGAGGAGCACGCCGGACCCCTGTTTCACCATGGTGCGCGCCGCGGCGCGTGCGGTCAAGAAGTGGGAAGTCAACCCAGTCACCACGGCGTGAAGATAGTCGGCAGTGGACATGTCTACCAGGGGAATGCCTTGCACATCGCCGCGCGGGATCAGGTTGAACGAGATATCAACGCTGCCTGCCTGCGCGGCCACGGCGGCCATGTGCTCATCTACCGCCCGTTCGTCGAGCGCGTCAACGGCGGTTACCTCAGCGGCCCCTCCCTGGGCTTCGATCTCCGCAGCCAACTGCTGGAGCGGTTGAGGGGTGCGTCCGGCCAGAAAAACCCTGGCCCCTTCGCGGCCAAAGGTCAGCGCCACCCCCCGACCCGTTCCCCCTGCCGCGCCATAGATGATCGCGTTCTTGCCCTTGAGCAACACTCTTAACCTCCTTTGGCTCTGGTTATCGGATACAAGTCAGAACGGCTGTATCATAACCTGCCGCATGGGGCGATGTCTTGTATAAAACGGCAAGCTACGCGGGCTGGCTCATGCGCAGGAGTTGGGCAGGGGTGTAACCGATATACTGTTTTAGCGCACGGGTCAGGTGAGGCTGGTCAAAGTAGCCGGTCTCATAGACCGTATCGAGGATCGAGGCGCCTTGTCGCAGCAGCGCCGCCGCCTGTTGGGCGCGCTCGACCTGGCGAATATGGCTTTGGGTTAAGCCGGTCGTTCGCAAGAAGCGGTGGCGCAAGGTGCGGGGAGAGATATCCTGCGTTTGGCCCTGCATTACAGAATGCACAACTAGATCGCACACCAGCACCTCCTGCCGCACAAGCCTGTCGACAAAAACCTCCACCGTCTCATGCTCAGGAAACTGCCAGGCAGCCCCTTTGAGCCAGAAGGATCGGCGCGCGGCTCCAGGCAGAACCGCTTCGGTGTTCAGGAAGTCTCTGGTGGGCAGGTGGGGCATCAAGACGCCCAATTTGAACTGGATCCAGATCAGCTCTGCGCCTGCGGTGTACGACACCACGCCGGATGTCGTCCACGGCCCGACAACCAGAATCCGTGTCGGCCCATTGTGGCGGACGACAACCATGTGCCAGCGGTTCTCGGCAGGACGGATCGCGGACCCGTCGCAGGCGGTTTGGCCGTGTGTCACCGTTTCGATGTAGAGGGAGTCAGATTCTCTTTGCTCAAAAAGAATGCTCATGCTTCGGCTCCTATTCACTCCAATCGCCCCTTGCCGTTGCGTTCGCATACGGGTGCGCAGCCCCAGCGGTCCTCCCAATTGCCCTATTTTAGCACATCTGTTCTATCCGATCAAGCAACAAAAAACCGGCGCGTGCATGGCCGCACGCGCCGGTTCTCGTTGGTCACTATCTAGCGCCAGGGGATCGCCTAGCTCAGGTCGACGTCAATATCTTCGCTCTCTTCG